>CAKUWM010000168.1 GCA_934699305.1 uncultured Saprospiraceae bacterium
GATGGAGTATGTACGGTTATTGATTCCGTCTTTATTCCTTCTCCGGATCCTATTTCAACCAACAAAACCAGTTCAACGATAGTAGATGCCACATGTTTTGGCGATGCTGATGGGTCTATATCTTTCACAACGTCGGGTGGTAACGGTGGATACAATTATCAATGGAATCCTGCCTCCAACAATTCTGCCAATATATCAGGATTGACGGCTGCCACTTACTATGTAACCATCACGGATAGTAAAAATTGTATCGGTATTGATTCATTTAAAATCAATCAACCGCCTGTGTTAGCAGCTTCTTTGGATACCTTACTATCCCACGATTTGTTATGTTATGGAGATAACTCGGGAGCAATTTATATAAAAACATCAGGAGGGAACGGGGCTTACTCCTATACTTGGAATCCCTCCGTAGCCGGAAATTCAGACAATGCCGGCAATTTATCGGCAGGGAATTATTTGATAACTATTGCGGACAAAAAAGGCTGTAATACCAACTTAGCCGTAACTTTACGAGAGCCATCACCTCTTCGTGTTGATTATGATCCTGTGCCGGAGCCTCAGTGTGCCGGATATGATACCAACTTTGAATTAAATAGCATTACGGGTGGAACAGGCCCTGATTACAGTTATACAATTGATAATGGTAAATCATACTCTACTTTCGAAATAGCAAAAGTCAAAGGAGGTAAGCATATATTAACCATTATAGATGAAAATGGATGCCGCCTTGACACTTCCTTTGTAGTCAATGAACCGGCGCCTATTTTAGTAACTTTGCCGGAAGAAATCAAATTAGACCTCGGTGACACTATCACACTTAGCCCAACTGTACAAAGTGCTTTCCCGATAACATCTACTTCATGGTTTCCACCACAAGCAGTCAGTTGTTCTACCTGCGACAGAACTGAGGCGAGTGTCATAACAAGTCAATATGTTACCGTATTGCTCACAGATGCCAATGGATGTATCGGTCAGGATTCCGTATTTCTTAAGGTGGACAGATCAAGAAAAGTATTTATTCCAAATGCTTTCTCGCCGAATAAAGATGGTATCAATGATATATTCCAGATATATACGGGCCCGGGAGTAGTTGGCATCAACTATTTAAGAGTATTTGACCGTTTTGGAGGGTTGATGTTTGAAAGAAACAATATGCCTCCCAATGAAAACGGTTCAGATCAGGGATGGGATGGTGCATTTAAGGGAGAAGTGTGCAATCCGGGTGTATTTACTTATGTTGCAGAAGTGAAATTCATTGATGGTAGGACACAGTTGTATTTTGGCAGTGTTACGTTGATTCGATAATGAGTATATAATCCTGATTGTTTATTTGACAAAAAATAAGGCAGAGACTCAAGACTTCTGCCTTATTTTTTTGATACATTAAACCATTTACTTTTGTTTGCATCTAATATCAATTAAACTGATTAGATATGAAATCTCTTCTTCTAACTTTATGTTTAGTTTGGACAGTAAACATTTTCAGTCAAACGAATTATTTTCCACCAATTAATGGTCCATGGGAAACGACAGATCCTAATTCACTGGGATGGTGTACTGACGAGATCCAACCGCTCTATCAATACCTTGAATCGACCAATAGCAAAGGATTTATCGTACTTAAAGACGGAAAAATTGTATTGGAAAAGTATTTTGGCAATTTTACACAAGACTCTTCATGGTATTGGGCATCTGCCGGTAAATCCTTGACAGCCTTTGCAATAGGTATTGCACAACAAAAAGGGCTTCTTTCTATCGAAAAACCGGTTTCAAACTATTTGGGCAGTGGCTGGACTTCTTGTACACAGGATCAAGAAGATAAAATTACCGTCCGACACCTATTGATGATGTCTTCAGGACTTGATGATAACCCAACTAATCCATTTTGCAACGAACCATCCTGCCTGACATACAAAGCAGAGCCAGGAACACGTTGGGCATACAACACCGGTGTGTATAGTCTCCTGATAAAAATTATTGAAACAATCACAGGCAAGGATTACAATTTCTTTATTTCAAAAAATATAGGTACACCAACTGGAATGAAAGGTTTGTGGATATCCGCTCAAGGTGAATTATATATCACTACGGTACAGACAATGGCAAGATTTGGGCTGTTAATACTCAATAAGGGTATTTGGGCTGGTAACGATATTCTGAAAGATGCCAACTACTTTCAAGCAATGGTTAACACCTCACAACCTATGAATCAGGCCTATGGCTTCCTCTGGTGGCTCAATGGCAAACAAACTTTTATGGTTCCGGGATTGCCGATTCCACTTACAGGTACACTCGTACCGAACGCTCCATCTGATGCATACTTTGCTATGGGAAAAAACGGCCAGATAATTTGCATTGTACCATCTCAAAACCTTGTTGTCATTAGAATGGGAGATGACCCAGGCAATAACGAGCAGTTAGTTACACCGATTTACTTAGATAAGATATATACGTATTTGAACAAAATAATCTGTACTCCTGCTTCGGTACAATCTTCCGATAAAATCAAATCCGTAACAATATATCCCAATCCGGTCAGCAATTCCATGGTTTGGACAAATCCCCAAAATCTTTCCATCCAGTCCGTTGAATTTTACAATGCAAATGGCCAATTAATTAAAACCATTCAGCCTAAGAGACAATTTGCGGATGTGTCCTCTTTAAAATCAGGGTCTTATATCGCTTTGTTTAAAGATCATAATAATGTATTAATTGGTCAGAGTCAGTTTATTAAAATATAAATTAATTGCATACATTCATTTGACAGATAGGCATATAAAAACCTATTGGAATGTTTTATCAGGTATTATTATACTACTTTTCTGAATAAGGTCGCTTGTAACTTCTATATATAATGCTGAGTTATATTATCTTTGCACCTTATTTTTGAATCCAAGCACATTCCATGATATACAATGAATATAAGTCGCTGAATCTGACTGATATAGACCAAGAAATACTTCATTTTTGGCAAGAAAACAATATTTTTGAAAAAAGCATCTCTGAGCGAGAAGGTGCTAAACCTTTTGTCTTTTATGAAGGCCCTCCCAGTGCCAATGGTCAGCCGGGCATTCACCACGTGATGGCTCGTACAGTAAAAGACATTTTTTGTCGGTTTCATACCATGTTGGGTGAAAAAGTCGAAAGAAAAGGTGGGTGGGATACACACGGGCTTCCCATCGAATTAAATGTAGAAAAAGAGCTTGGTATAACCAAAGAGGATATTGGTAAGACGATTACCATTGAAGAATATAACGCCAAATGCCGGGAAACCGTCATGAAATTTAAAGATCGTTGGGACGATATTACTCAAAAAATGGGATATTGGGTTGACCTGAATGACCCATACATTACCTTTGACAACAACTATATCGAGACGGTATGGTATTTGTTGCAAATGCTTTATACCAAAGGATATCTGTACAAGGGTTATTCCATCCAACCTTATTCCCCGGCTGCGGGAACCGGATTATCAACTCACGAACTCAACCTTCCCGGTGCTTACAAAGAAGTAAAAGATACAACGGCTGTTGCATTGTTTAAAGTTATTTATGACGACAATTCAGCCTTTTTATTTGAATCCCCGAATGAAGATGTTCGCTTCGCCGCATGGACAACAACGCCTTGGACTTTGCCTTCTAATACAGCTCTTGCCGTTGGACCCAATATTAAATATGTCAAATTAAATACCTTCAATCCATATACCTCCGAACCACAAAGCATCATACTTGCAGAAGACTTAATCAACAGTTGGTTTAAAGATGAAGGCAGCACCGCAGAAATGGCATATTCTTCAGACCAAAAGATATTACCATATCGCATTTCATCTCAATACAAAGGGGAAGAACTGACATTCATCCGTTATGAACAATTGCTTCCTTACGCACAGCCGGAAGAAGGCGATGCATTTAGAGTAATCAAAGGAGACTTTGTAACTACCTCTGATGGTACAGGAATAGTTCATATTGCTCCATCTTTTGGTGCAGATGACCGACGAGTTGCTCAACAGAATGGTATCGGAAGTTTGACCTTAGTTGACAAACAAGGTAAGTTTACTGAAGAAGCTGGTCCGTTTGCCGGCAGGTATGTCAAAGATTATAAAAATGAAGGAGCTGACTATAAGGATGTAGATGTTGACATAGCTATTTTGTTAAAAAAGGAGAACAAAGCACTCAATGTGCAAAAATTTGTCCATAACTATCCTCATTGTTGGCGGACAGATAAGCCTATATTATACTATCCGCTCGATAGTTGGTTTGTAAGAACATCTTCGGCAAAGGGAAGGATGTCAGAACTGAACAAAACCATCAACTGGAAGCCTGAACATACCGGGACCGGTCGCTTTGGGGTATGGCTGGAAAATGTGCTTGATTGGAATTTAAGCAGGTCGCGATACTGGGGCATTCCACTTCCTATCTGGCGCACTTCTGATGGCCTTGAAGAGGTTATTATTGGTTCAAAAGAAGAATTACTAGACAAAGCTAATCAAGCATATAAAGCCGGCGTATTCAAGCCTAACGATAATTCTGGTACAATATTTTCAATACAAGATGGTCAATTAATCTATAAGGAAGGATTCGACTTACATAGACCATTTATCGATGAAGTTATTTTGGTAAGTAAGGCAGGTATGCCTATGTACCGGGAACCTGACTTAATTGATGTATGGTTTGATTCAGGGTCAATGCCGTATGCACAGTGGCATTTCCCATTTGAAAATTTAGAAAAATTCAAGGCAAATTTCCCGGCAGACTTTATAGCTGAGGGAGTGGACCAAACCCGAGGTTGGTTCTATACGCTACATGCTATTGCAACAATGTGCTTTGACAGTGTAGCCTTCAAAAATGTTGTTTCCAATGGTTTGGTCTTAGATAAGGATGGCTTGAAGATGTCTAAATCTAAAGGCAATGTAGTTAATCCTTTTGAAATTTTAGAAAAATATGGGGTTGATGCTACTCGATGGTATATGATAACCAATGCACAGCCTTGGGACAATTTAAAGTTTGATCAGGAAGGCATTGACGAGGCAAGACGAAAATTTTTTGGAACATTATACAACACATATTCTTTCTTTTCACTTTACGCCAATATAGATAAATTTTCTTTTAAAGAACAATATATCCCATTAGCCGAAAGGCCGGAGATAGACCGATGGATCATCTCTAAACTCAATTCCCTAATCATTGAAGTTAAATCATTGCTTTCTGATTATGAGCCTACAAATGCAGGTCGTAAGATTGAGCAATTTGTTGATGAGAACATGAGCAATTGGTATGTACGGCTTTGTCGAAGGAGATTCTGGAAAGGTGAATATACTACAGATAAAATTTCAGCCTACCAGACACTTTATGAATGTATGGTCACCGTTTCTAAATTGATAGCTCCAATAGCGCCATTTTTCGCAGATTGGATGTATCGCAACTTAAACGGCGGCACAAGTATAGAAAATCATCCTTCTGTACACCTCGCTTATTTCCCGGAAATCAATCAAAGCGCAATAGACCAGGATTTAGAACAGCGTATGGAATATGCTCAACGTATTTCATCCTTAGGTTTATCACTTCGCAAAAAAGAAAAAATCAGAGTACGCCAACCGCTTCAAAAGCTTATTGTACCTGCATTGAACTCCGATTTTAAAAATAAAGTCGAAGCCGTAAGTGAACTTATACGTGCTGAAATCAATGTCAAGCAGGTTGTTGTTACGGATGATACCGAAGGGTTAATAAAAAAAGGCGCAAAGCCAAATTTCCAAACCTTAGGAAAACGCCTGGGCCGACACATGAAGCTCGCACAGGAAGTTATTGGCAACCTCTCTCAGGATCAAATAAAAGAATTTGAAAAGAGTAATCACTTTGTATTACAAACTTCAGATGAGGCATTTGAATTAACTTTAGAAGACGTCATAATCAAATCTGAAGATATTCCGGGGTGGCTTGTAGCGAATGATCAAGAAATTACCGTTGCTTTGGATATAGCGATAACCGAAGAGTTGCAGGCTGAAGGAGTCGCGCGGGAACTGGTAAATAAAATTCAGAACCTTAGAAAAAACAGCGATTTTATCGTAACAGATCGAATCCATGTCAAAATCCAACCACTTGATATTATTCAACCGGCAATAAAGAATTATAAAGATTATATTGCAAATGAGGTTTTAGCGGATTCTATCGTGGTGACAGACAATTTCGGTGAGGAAGTAGAGTTATTTGAGGGTATAACGGTAAAAATAGCGTTGACTAAATAAAGTATTTTAAAAAAATCTTTTTATAGAATGCAGTTGATGTGTAAGTACATTGGAATCACAATGGACAATACCTTCAC
>CAKUWM010000169.1 GCA_934699305.1 uncultured Saprospiraceae bacterium
AATAAAAAGTCTTCTGTCGAGATAGGAATTGGATATTCGTATCGAATCTATTAGAAAATAAATGATTATGAGGGTTACAAATTATTGAATAATAGTTTGTAATAAAGTAATAAAAATATAATATTTACTTGGGTATGATTACCATTCCCAGCTGTTGGGCTATTTCCATTCTTTTTTTATTGATGCCGACTTGGATATACAATAGCTTTGTAAGACCTTCTTCATCCCCTTGGGATATCATTTCATTAATTATTTGCTTATTAGCTTCGGCAGTAATATTAAGGGTTTGAATTTTTACGAGTAAAATGGATTGCTGGTATTCGTTGATATAGTTTTCTTCAATCGCTTTTTGATATTGAAGGTGGTGATTAAATTTGTCGATCCAGTTATGGCTGAACTCATATCCTGAATCAATCCAAGAAAGCGCCATTTTTCTAATTTCCTGATTAGGGTGATTGATATAGTATTCAAAAGAGTTACTGATTCCGGCGTCTAACCTTTCTTTATATTCATTAAATAAAGTTAAATAGATGGATTGGTCAAAGCAAGTAATTTCGTCGTTAAGGTCTCGAATTATGATTTCTTTTATTAATTGATTTGACTCTGCTTCGTCATATACTTTATCACCATGTAATATTAATATCTTCAAAATAGCCTCCAATGGCATGTTTTGATCTGATTTTTCAAGTACAGTTTCAACATGTTGTGGAGTTGTACTGCTTTGATCACGATCCTTCTGACGCTGATCCCTGATTTCTTCTAACCTTTGTTGGTCAGCATGTTTTCTCAAGGCTTTGGCCAGTTCGGCAAAAATCACTTCCTCCCTTATGTCTAAAGCTTTGGCTGTCTCTACCGCGAAGATATCTCTTTTCAGCATATCCGGGATGCGAGCAATAGACTGAATCATGTCTTGTGCAATAGTGACCTTTTTGATAGGATCATTTTTTTCGGAATCCGAGGTAATAGAAGCCTTAAATTGAACAAAATCCATAGAATTTGTCGCCAAATAATCGGTTAAAGCCTGACTTCCATGCGCTTTCAGATATGAATCCGGATCTTCTGCATCCGGCAAAACGGCGATTTTTACATTTAAATTTTGTTCCAACAAAATATCTAATGCCCGCAATGATGCTTTAATGCCGGCCTGGTCGCCATCATATAGTATGGTAACATTATCTGTAAATCTTTTTATGAGTAAGGCTTGTTCTACGGTTAGAGACGTTCCTGAAGACGCCACAGCAATCTCAATTCCCGCTTGGTGTAAGGTTGTTACATCAATGTATCCTTCAACTAAAAGACAATTATCTTCCTTTCTGATTGCATTTTTACCTTGATAGAATCCATATAGAATATTGCTTTTGTTATATATTATTGATTCTGATGAATTTAAATATTTAGGAGTCTTATCATTGGTTGTCAATGCTCTACCCCCAAACCCAACGATTCTACCTGAAAGATTATAAATTGGAAACATAACCCTATTGGTGAAAAAATCACGGTTATGCTCTGTGATAAGTCCCAATTGCTTCATCAAATCGATGTTGTAAGCTTTTACTTTTGCTTCATTCTGCAAGTTATGACCATCAGGATAGGCAAAGCCCAATCCAAATTTATCAATAGTGCCTTGATGGAATCCTCTTGATGTGAAATAGGACAAGCCTACGTCCCTACCAAATTGTGTCTCCATCAGATTATATTGAAAGTGCTTCATCGCAAATTCATTGATTAGAATAAGACTTTCTTTTTGCTTATCTTCTTCAACTTGTTTTGGCTTTTTTTCAACTTCTTCAATTAATACATTGTACTTTCTGGCGAGGTAATGCAACGCTTCTACATAGGACATGTTTTCATGTTCCATGATAAAACCAACCGAAGTCCCGGATTTGCCGCATCCGAAACATTTAAATATATTCTTTGTTGGTGAAACCGTAAAAGAAGGTGTCTTTTCATTGTGAAACGGACAATGACCCAATAAATTGACACCACGTTTTTTAAGGACAAGGAAATCTCCTACGACTTCTTCTATTCGAGCCTTTTGGAATATTTCTTCTATCGTCTTATTAGGAATCATTCGATTTGGTTCTGAGTCGAAATTATGAATCTTCAACTGCTATATTAAGTTGACTTGTAAGTCAATCAATCCGTGTTAAACCCGCATTCAGCAGTAAGGGTTTTGAAAACCGTAAAGTGCTGATTATGACGGCAATCCCGATGTGCTATTCGATTCAATGATTTCATTAAACCATTGATAACGAGTCGTAAATCAATTCCATATTAAATAAATGCGGAATTTGGATTAAATTGTATATTTCTAAATAAAATATTTTCTATTTTGTTCAAAACCAAAGATACAAGCATTAGCCAATACTTTTCACTAATGATTTAAATATTTTATCCAAATAATCGAAAATCAGTACGATTACCAATTGTAGAACGAATGGCTTTTTTATGAATAATTGGTGGAGAGAATGGAATTTTAATAGTCAAATAAAACTACCCGTTTGCGTTACGAAAATGGCAGGATATGAAGGCTTTTGCTTTCTAAATTTCTTTTAACTATCGATAATAATATCTTGGTCTATCTAAAAAACATCATTTCTCTGTATTTTGCCAATGGCCACAGATTGTCTTCTACTATTCCTTCTAAAAAGTCAACACCATTTCTGATTTCCTCCATAAGTGGCTTAACAGTATTACAAAATACGTCAGCTTCGGACTCAAAGCCATCTTGATGATGCGCGAAATCTATAGCTTTTTCTAATTGCTCTGTTTTAGTGGCAACAATATTGATATATTTGGAAAGGTCTTTGAGAAGATTGGTTTGAGTCTGATAATTGTCATCAGAAAGTCCAATCTGCATCAGTGAATGAATATTGGTTGCAACTTTTGTTTGATAGGCTAAGCAAGCAGGCAAAATATAAGATTTACACAAATCAGTTAATACCTTGCTTTCAATATCAAGTTTTAGGTTGTAATTTTCAAACATGACAGCATAATGAGCCTCTTGTTCTATTTTGGTAAGAACACCAGAGCGCTGGAAAAGGTCGTTAACTTTTTTGGTTTTAAAGGCTTGCAAAGCTTCGGGTGTATTTTTGAAGTTGCTGAGTCCACGTCTTTTTGCTTCTTCCTCCCATTCTTTGCTATATCCGTCACCTTCAAATAGAATAGGCAAGGATTCGTTGATATATCTTCGTAGAACGGCCATAATTGCTCGGTCTTGTGGCTTGCCTTCTGCTTCAACAACTGCAACATCCTGGATGAAGGAATTTAATTGGTCACCGACAATGGTGTTCATAATCATCATAGGTCCTGAACAATTCATGGATGAGCCTACCATTCTGATTTCAAACTTATTACCAGTGAAGGCAAAAGGGGAAGTTCGATTGCGATCGGTATTGTCTAATTCCAAATTAGGAACTTTTTTGAGTAAAGACAATACTTCTTTGATCATTATTTGATTGCTTTCCTTCCCTTCTGCAATAAAATCTAAAACTTCTTTAAGTGCTTTACCAATATAGACTGAGACAATCGCAGGTGGAGCTTCGTTTGCACCTAACCTATGATCATTAGATGCAGAAGCTATGCTTGCTCTAAGCAAATCCGCGTGTTGCATAACTGCACGTATCGTGTTGACAAAGAATGTTAAAAACCTAAGGTCTTTGCCCGGATTTTTACCCGGAGAAAGTAGATTTTTGCCTGAATTGGTGGCAATTGACCAGTTATTGTGCTTGCCTGATCCATTAACACCATCGAAAGGCTTTTCATGCAATAAAACTGCCAATTTGTGCTTTTTAGCTACGCGCTCCATAAGGTCCATCAACAACTGATTGTGGTCTGTTGCGATATTGACCTCTTCAAACATAGGCGCCAACTCATATTGCGCCGGCCCAACTTCGTTATGCCTGGTTCTTACAGGTATGCCAAGGCGATGGCACTCTGTTTCAAGATCTCGCATATAGTTAAATGCTCTTTCAGGAATCGAGCCGAAATAGTGATCTTCTAATTGTTGTCCTTTTTGGCTATGTTTTCCTAGTAAAGTCCTTCCAGTAAACATCAAATCCGGACGAGCCAATAAAAATGATTCATCTATGAGAAAATATTCCTGTTCCCATCCGAGAGTGATGTGGATACGTTCAACTTCCGGGTCAAACATTTTGCAAACATTGAGGGCGGCATTTTCAATAAAATTGATTGATTTTAATAATGGTAATTTATAGTCTAATGAATCGCCACTATAAGTTACGAAAATTGTGGGAATGCAAAGAGTTCGACCATTACCTACTTCTAAGATGAAAGCCGGAGATGATGGATCCCATGACGTATAACCTCTTGCTTCAAAAGTCGTGCGTAGTCCGCCTCCGGGAAAGGATGAGCCATCGGGCTCTTGTTGAGCCAGCTCATTACTGCCAAATTCTTCTATAGCTTTGCCGTCCGGGGTGATTGTGAAAAAAGAATCGTGTTTTTCTGCCGTTTTTCCTGTAAGAGGTTGAAACCAATGCGCATAATGAGTAGCGCCTTTTTCCATAGCCCATTTTTTCATGGCTTCAGCAACAACACCGGCTACTTCCTTATTCAAATTGCTGCCCGTCTGAATGGCCGCTTTTACACTGAAATAGGCAGCTTCAGGCAAGTACTTTTTCATGGTTTCGTCATTAAAGACGTTCTCGCCATAAAAACTGGAAATTTTTACTTGTTCTGGAGCAGAATGAGGGAGCGAGATATCAAATCTGTTGTGAATGATATCAATGGCATTGAATCTTTTTAAACTCATGGTAGGGAAAGTTGGATATTGATTGTTAGTAAAATCAGTGCAAAAGTAATTCAAAAAATATTTTATAACAGATTATATATTGTGTATTTTATTATTAATTTGGAAATAAATATTCATATTGCTTCAAAATAGCATTATCTACGGATATTCGTGGAAATAGTCTAAAATTGTATAAATTTGTATTATCAAAACTTTAACAAAATTGAATTCAATTAGGATAGTTTTATGCTCATTTTTTCTTGTGATTGGCTCGACTTTATGGAGTCAAGTTGAGACTTCCAAGCCGGATGATATTTTATTAAATGAGATAATTGAATCCATAATAGCTTCTAATCCTGAGCTTTCTGAAGCACAGCTTAATGACTTGACTGAAAGAGTTACGGCATTGTCTAATAATAAAGTGGATATCAATTCTTCAGACTTGAAGGTTTTAGTCGAACTGTTGCTTTTGAATGAAATACAGCTTAAAGCCATATTGCTGCATCGTGAAGTATATGGGAAATTTATTTCAATCTATGAATTGCAAAGTATTGCAAGCATGGAAGTTGAGGACATAAGGCGAATAATGCCATTTATCAGACCTTTTGGCATTGAAGGAGTCTCTCCATTTAAATGGAATATGCTCTATAAAGGTAGTAAAACCTTGATAATTAGATATGGAAGATTATTACAAAACCAATCCGGATATCTCGGAGATACACCAAAGTACCTGGGAAGCCAAGACCAATTTAGTGTGCGATTGCGTCATGTTGTTCCCGGTAGAGTCAGCATTGGGATTGGAGCAGAAAAGGATGTAGGGGAACCATTTAATTCCAAGTACAATCCATTGCTATTTGACTTTACAACGTTTCATATTTATTTGGAAAAAGTAAATAAGCGCATTCAAAGTATTGCCATTGGTGATTTTCAAGCGTCAATGGGACAAGGGTTGATTCTGTTTTCCGGTTATGGTTTTGGGAGAAGTTCTTTTTCTACCGCTGTAAAGAGAAATGAAAGATCACTAAGACCTTCTACTTCACTCAATGAGATTAATGCCTTGAGAGGAGCTGGTATTGAAATAAACATAACGCCAAGGGTTAGTTTTATGACATTTGCCAGTCTGAGAAAGAGTGATGGAAATGCTATCTTACCGGATTCAATATCAAGTGACCTTGAAGAAATAGTCTCTTCCATTCAAATATCAGGGCTGCATAGGACAGAAAGCGAAATTCGAAATAAAGGACACATTAATCAGTTTACGAGTGGTGCATCCGTAAAATACAACAGCACTCGTATGTCATTGGGGCTAAATGTTATTTATGACAAACTTGACAAAAGACTTAATCCTACAGATAGAGTGTATAACAGATTCTATTTCAAAGGGAAAGAGGCTATGAATTCAAGTGTTAATTATACCTTTTATTTGAAAAATGTTGTTCTGTACGGTGAGACAGGCGTCAATCCGGAAGGAGCTCTTGCAACCGTTAATGGAGCTTTAATCGGCCTGCATCCCAAGGTTAATATGGCTTTGCTATTCCGGTATTTGCCTAAGGAATATTAT
>CAKUWM010000170.1 GCA_934699305.1 uncultured Saprospiraceae bacterium
ATTTAATGGTCTCGTGAGCTATTAGACAAAGCAAGTGCTGTATTTGGTTAAATTAGGTTGGGATAATATCAGTTGCAACTTGTTTATCCATCCAATTAAAGAGCTTTTCGTACTCTTCCTTGAGTTGATCAATTTGAGAAATGATATTTGGAAGTTCGTGTGGTGATTGCGCGATAGGAATATTTACGCCTGCGGTTTTTATAAGTCCAGAAATTTTATGAGTATTACTTTCAGAAGCAGCAAACGGAATACGTGCTTTGCAGGCTGCGTAAACAGCATGATGACGACCAGTTATTAGATACTTTGATGTTTTTAATGACAGTACAAAGGAGGACCAACTATTCTTGGTCATTGAAATATAAGGAACATTCACAAAGTTATCTGAAAGTGTTGTCCATTTTGATGTATAGGGATCATAAAAGTCTGTTTTTACTGGTTGCCCATTATAGTTTGTAAAATCAGATTTAGTATCTATATTTGCAAAAAATGAGGCGTCAATAGTGTATTTGGATTGTATGCCATGTTTATTCTCTAACTCTTTTTGGCTGAGAATTTCTCGGGTAGAGATGCCTGCGAGTCGTTTTAAAACTGAATCATACTCATTGGTGTTTTCTTCCCAAACGGTATTTACTAAGTATGCAGGTATTCCAAAGTCCACTGCTTTTTGTAGTATTTGCATTTTGTTTACAAAATGGTTAGAGTTGTGATGCATGCTGCCCTCACCATTTACAATAAGAATATTGTATTTTTGGTAACATCTTGCGATTTTCCAATTTTTTTTTTGCGACTGTTCTTTGAGTGTCTCCATTACAGCTTGACATCCACAGTGAAGTTTTGAATGATCACCGAGTATTCTGACTATTGGCTTGTTGTTTTTCAGTGTAGAAAACGGCGGATTTTTATAATCGTCACTAGTTTCAAGATAATTTGTTAATCTCAAAAAACACAAAGCTCTCTTTAAATAATTCATAGTTGTTCTCCAGAACTGGTATTAAGTACTAGTTGTCTCTATTATTGATTTTAGGTCAAGATTAGTTTTTCTATAGAAGCGAAGTGGTTACTGCACGACAAAAGTGCATATGATTAAAAATTAGGCTTTTGAGGCTAAAATTGCTTTATATAAGCTCTATTATTAGTGTTTTTATGCTGTGTTTTATACTACTTTCAGATATATTTGGGCTAAAAAGTGACTATTCTAGCTGGTTTGATAGTAAAGGCATTTATGAAAAATATATTTATTCCAAGCACGGAGCATCATTTAACAATATGCTTAGGAATAATAATTCAAAAAAAAATAAAGAACGCACTGATAATTTATATTGAAGATATAAAAAGCAGTGAAAATCGACTTTTTTTTGATGAATTTTCTAAGTTACAAGAGAGGTTTTCGTTCAAATTTTTTCCTTTGAATTTTGAAAATAAAAATCGTTTTTTTTCTTCAAAATTCTTAAGTCGAATGCTAGGTTATAGAAGAAGGTATGCGCAAATAGCTAACATAATTGGCAATGTTTCTGTTCACTCAGAGTTTTATGTTTTTGCTGATCAAAACCCTTATACACAATTTGTAATTGATAGATATAAAGAATGTACATTTAGTTTAGCACACGAAGGCTTTTGGATGTATGTTGATCATAGTTTGAAAAGAAATAATTTTTATAAAAGACTATATTATAAAATATTATTTGGATGGTTTTGGAAACCTGTAAAGACTATTGGCTCTCGATGTACATACAAAAATTTTTATGTTCTCTATCCGAACATGATCCATTCTAGATATGAAAGCGCTAAGGTTATTGAGGTCAAACAGGAAAATTATCTTAGTGAGGATTTGCGAGAGATTTCTGGTATTTTATTGCAGAAGATATTTCCACAGTTTTTCGCACTTTCAGAAAAAGATGCTTTTGTTTTTTTACCAAGGATAGTGACTTCAAGAGATTTGAAAAAAGTGCGAGATGACTTAGTAGAGATTTTTCGTAATGTTGATTGTGAACGTGTTTTTATAAAAAATCACCCTAGAAGCAATTCTAAGCTGAAATTTTCGGATTTAATTACCAATAGATTGGATTGTATTGAGATTCCTAATGGGATACCTGCAGAATGTCTGTTTGTTTTTAATGATGAGATTCTTGTTAAATATTTCTTACCATTCTCAACATTGCTGTTGGTTGCGGCATTAAATTCAAAACCTAATCAAGTATTTTGTGTTGATTATTTGATGCAGAAAAGTTTGAGTGAAAGCTTTGATAATAATATAAGTTTAAAGTTATTTATTGAAAAATTTAAAATATCATCGACGGAGAATTTATCTTGAGAAATATAGTTATAATTTTAGCAGCAGGTTCGGGGGTAAGAAGTGGATTTAATACCCCTAAACAATTGGTAAAGTTGGCGGGGCGTCCAGTTGTTTCACATGCTATAAAGCCTTTTGAGGGATGTTCTTCTATTGATGAAATTGCGATTGTAACTAGTCAAGACAGCTATACCGAGGTTGAAGCTTTGGTCCATAAAGAGGGGTATAAGAAAGTCAAAAAAATTATCTTAGGTGGTAATGAGCGTTGGGAGTCTTCTTGGGCAGCTATTAGTGCTTATCAAAATGAGCCTAACAAAGAGGAGTTAAATTTAATTTTTCATGATGCTGTTCGTCCTTTGGTTGATGAATTTATTGTTGAACGAGTTGTTAAAGCCTTAACGCAAAACTCTTGTGTGGATGTTGTTATCAACACAGTTGATACGATTGTCGAGGTTGATGATTCAAATAAATATATAGGACGAATTCTAGATAGATCTAAGTTGCGTAATGGCCAAACTCCACAAGGCTTTCGCTATAATGTTATTAAAAAAGCCTATGAAAAAGCTATTGAGGACCCTAATAAGATTTTTACAGATGATTGCGGTATTGTTATGAAATACTTGCCTGAAGAAAAAGTGTATTTGGTGGAAGGAAGTTCTTACAATCACAAGTTAACCTATAATGAAGATCTTGCTATTTTAGATAAGCTTTTTCAAATGAAAAGGAACTTGGTGACAACCTCAAATTTGGATGAAGGATTTTCTAAATGTTTAGAAGGTCTAAAAGACAAAGTGGTTGTCATTTTTGGCGGAACAAGCGGCATTGGCGAAGAGATTCAAAATATTTTACAAAATGCAGGAGTTAAGTCTTATCCTATATCAAGGAAAACAGGTTGTGATATTTCTTCTATAGAGTCTGTAGAGACTGTTTTAAAAGAAATCAATGCGAAAGAAGAAAGAATAGATTTTATTATAAATACTGCGGGTATTCTGCCGAAACAATCGTTGGCGTTAATGGATTACAAAGATATTCATAATTCAATTGCCATAAACTATTTAGGAGCAGTTAATATTGCTTACGCGGGATTTCAATACTTAAGTCAAAGTTCTGGTGGGCTTCTTTTGTTTACATCCAGCTCTTATACATACGGTCGAGCGTTTTATAGTCTGTACAGCTCTAGTAAAGCGGCGATAGTCAATCTTGTGCAAGCTTTGGCTGAAGAATGGGGTGATTTTGGTGTTAATGTAAATTGTGTTAGCCCAGAAAGAACGTTGACCCCGATGAGAATTGCAGCTTTTGGTAAAGAAGATCCTATGACTTTGCTAAGTGCGGTGGATGTTGCTAAAGCTTCTATCAAGATTTTATGTATGGAAGAAACAGGTCTTGTGATTGATGTTAAAAGACAGCCCTGAGTATTGGTGTATGACTTACGCTTGATGCGGAACGGCACTGGCTATCTGCTTGGTGTATTGGTTCTTCATATTTTATAATCCTGAACAATGAAAGCTGTACTGTTCTGTCAAAACCCCTATGCATTTGGTATTCTTAATCCAATCAAAGAAGAACTTTTGTCACAAGGTGATACCTATATGTGGTATGTGCCCTCAAGATTATTGGCACAGTTTCCTTACAAAGAAGATGTTTTTACTACATCTATAAAAGAGGTGGCTGATTTTGTTCCTGATGCGCATTTTGTGCCAGGGAATGAAATACCGTACTATTTGAAGGGTGTAAAAGCACAGGTTTTTCATGGCCTAGCATCTGAAAAGAAAGGCCATCTCCATATACGTCACTATTTTGATTTATACTTAACACCAGGACCGCTTTATACGCGGGACTATGAATTTCTTAAAAACCGTTATCGTAATTTTGAAGTGGTAGAAACAGGATGGTCCAAGCTTGATCCTTATTCATATAAGTACAGCGAGTTAGATGAAGAAAAGAGGCGTTTGTTAAAAGAAACCAATACCCAAAAGATAATTTTGTATGCTCCCACTTTTTCGCCTTCTCTGACTTCTGCTCCTTATATGGTAAGCGAAGTGGAAAAGTTAGCTCGATATCCAGAGTATTTAATATTGATTAAGTTTCATGATTTGATGGATAAATCGTGGGTTCAAACTTATGAAGAATTGGCTTTAAAATATGACAATATAAAAATCGAGAAGAACCACAGTATTTTAAAGTATCTTTTAATGGCAGATTTGATGGTGAGTGATACTTCATCGGTGATTTATGAATTTTTGCTTTTAGATAAGCCCGTAATCACGTTTAAGAATATTTCTCGTAATATTAAGTGGGATAATCAATTAGAGTACAAAAATTTGGATACACAAGTCCGCATCAACCTGCAGGATGATCCGTATCGTGAGAATCGTAAGTATATCTTTGATCAATTTCATCCCTATCGAGACGGAAACTCTTCTCGGCGCATGGTCATGGCTGTTAAAGACTATATTGTTAAATTTGGTGTTCCATCTGCAAGAAAGATATCTCTTCTAAGGAAGCTCAAAATCATTAAGATGTTTGGGCGAATTTAATTATTGAGCAAAAGAGCATAGATTTTTATTGTGGATTATTCTTAATATAATCTTTGTAAGGTAGATCCAGATTTATGTATTTTACCTTATGGTGTGATTTTCGTGTTTCTACTGGTGGTAATTCCATGTGGTTTCCGTATAAACAGCTTAAAACTTTTTCATACTCTTTAGGTGCCCATACTTTAAAATCATCGAATGGTAGTTGTATACGTTCGTTATACCATGACTTTTTATGTATTTCTTTTGTTTTCCATGCTCCGAAATAATTAACAATATATTCAGCTTGCTCCCATGGAGTAATTTGAGATAAGTCATCAATCTTTTTTAAAACAGCCTTTTTGGAATAAAATATTTTTGCTATTGGAGCAAGGACACAATGGCCTACTCTATGCGACAGGTGCGGGGAATGTGCTTTCAGTGTAAATACTCTGCGATGTATTTTTAAATAGAAGCGCATTTTTTTGACGTTCTTAATTTGTTCCTTCTTATTAGAAGTGATCCCGTCTAATGGAAAAATATCTATATAGATACCTCTCGGAAAAGGTTGCGTGAAGTTTGCGACTAAGGTGGTTCTTGTGTCGTAGAGTTTGGCATAGTGATATGGAAAAGTATCGTTGTCATGATGAGTTTCAAGAACATAATGAGGTGGTAGCATTTTGTTGGCATTAGCAATGAAGGTGTCGTATTCGGGTCTGGGGATCGAGATGTCGATGTCGTCATCCCAAGGAATAAAGCCTTTGTGACGAATGGCACCTAATAGGGTTCCGCCGACAGCATAATATTGGACATTATTTTGGTCTAAGATTGTAACTAAGTCTTTAAACATCGGGCTTAGTCTTTTTTGTAGTTCTGCTATTTCGATCTCTGCTTGCATGTTGTTAGTAAATTACGATTTATTTTGATTTAAGTCATGATGGGTTTGGCTGAAAATTATTGCTTTGCGTCAACCTAGTGCTGGGTGAAGAGGCTGCTTAGAAAATTTGGCTTTTATTATAAAAATATTCGTAACCCAGATCTTTCAGGATATCTCCCCAATTAAATCATATTTGATCCTGCTATGGATTTTGTAAGGCCTTGGTATTGGTAATTTCTTGACATTTTATGTATATACAAAACACTACAGAGGTTATTTTGGACTTTTCTTGGGATGAGACAAAAAACAGAAGGAACTTTAAAAAGCATGGCATTTGGTTTGATGAGGCGCTCAGAGGTGTTAGATTATGAAAAAAAAATATAATTTTTCTGGAGCTACAAAGCGTGCTTCGCGTATAAAACGTCAAATTTCCGAAGACACTGTGAAGGTTCCGACTAGTATTCGTTTGGATGGCTCCTTGCTTGCTTGGTATAAAACAGAAGCTGAGAGGTTGGGGATTCCTTACCAAACATTGATAGGAAGCATTTTACATAGATATGCACAGTCTGAACTCATAGAT
>CAKUWM010000171.1 GCA_934699305.1 uncultured Saprospiraceae bacterium
TTTCTCTTTATCCTATATTTTTCAAATATTACTTTTTGTTTCTGACTTAATCCAGCATTGAATTCTTTGTTGCTCTCCCGCATTTTAAAGTAATTGACTGTCAAACAACTTGTTTGAAACATAACAATTCCAATCAATATCAAACAAGTATAAATTGAGGATTTGTTTTTTATAATAAAGCTGGAAATTAGTTTCAAAACGAATTAATTTTTAATTTAAAGATACTAATATACTAGTGCAAAATAAATATTCATCAATGCGAATGTGTGTTAACAAATAATTTGTAAGATTAAAACGGACGTAACTTATATTTTGTTTTATAGGTTCAATCCACAATTAAAAAAAATTAAAAAATGTGCATTTGACTAATATATATTGTACTTTTGAATAAGAATTGAAGGAAAAGTTTATCTGCTATTCAAAAATATATATACCATGGCTAACATACAATGTGTTTGTAACAAGGTTTTTAATCTTTGTTGTTTCAGATATACTGACATACAAACAAAATTATTCGTAATTTTAAATCTCAAGATGTGAAGAAAATTGTACTCATTTTTTGTTTTTTCACCCTGATGATTGCTCTGCATGCCCAAAAAACCATTTCCGGTAGTGTCATGGATTCAAAAGACCTCCAACCCATTATAGGTGCAAGTGTGATGGTCTTAAAAGGTTCAGGTTCTGACTTGAAAGCATACAACCCTTCGGGAAGCGGTACGACTACTGATATAGATGGCAATTTTACAATTGAATTAAAGTCGGATGAAACGGCTCTGTCTGTGTCTTACCTTGGTTATGAGACACTTTCTCTTTTAGTCGGAAATCAGACTTCTTTGAAAATCCAGTTGCAGGAAAAATCCAATATCCTCTCAGAAGTGGTTGTGGTAGGGTACGGTGTTCAACGGAAGGTAGATGTTACCGGATCCACTACCAGCGTAAAAGGTGAAGACCTGGCACGCCAACCGGTACTGACAGCAACTCAAGCTCTTCAAGGAAAGGCAGCCGGAGTACAGGTTATCAGCAGTGGCGAACCGGGAAGTAGCCCTGTCGTGAGAGTTAGGGGTGTAGGCTCGGCGATTGCGGGGACCGCTACTTTATATGTCGTAGATGGAGTACTTACCGACAATATCAGCAACATCAATACCAATGATATCGTTAGCATGGATATTCTGAAAGATGCCTCTGCAACTGCAATATACGGAGCACGAGGCGCCAATGGAGTAATCATTATCACTACCCGAAAAGGGAAAAGTGGTGCCATGAGTATCAACTATAATACTACGGTGGGCTTTAAAAATGCTGCTAATCTTGTTACCATGGCTAATAGTGACGAATACGCTAATTATGTCACACAAGCAACCTCTAATACAGTAGTTAATCCGGGCTTTTCGACAGATTGGTATAGTCAGATATTGCGACACGCCTGGTATCAGAGTCACAACTTGTCACTGTCAGGAGGTACAGATAAATCAACTTACTACATTAGCGGTGGCTATCTGGAAGATGAAGGTATTGTTATTGACAATAAGTTTAAAAGATTTAACCTTAGGTCTAACCTGACATGGGATATCAATAAATACATCGATGCAGGAATTATTGCCTCTTTTTCAAATGGGAATAATAAAATTGCCAACCTTGGTTCAGCTTATAATAATGCCTATCGTGCGGCGCCGATTATTAAATCTAAAGAAGGGGACAGATATGGAAATACTTCCGTTTATCAGAATGTTGGGAATCCCATATTGGATATAGAAAATAACTACAATCTCGAAAAGAGTAATAGAATTCAATCGGTAGGATATATCAATATAAAACCACTGCCTTGGCTTACCTTTAGAAGCAGTATAGGTGGGG
Source organism: uncultured Saprospiraceae bacterium (assembly GCA_934699305.1). Lineage (GTDB taxonomy): Bacteria > Bacteroidota > Bacteroidia > Chitinophagales > Saprospiraceae > Parvibacillus. The sequence goes on from CAKUWM010000171.1 coordinate 1,855, forward strand.
AACTCAATAGTTTCACCGGCAATGTCTATAATTACGAATTTGAAAATGATGAAACTACCTTTTTAAATGCCGGCGGAAATCAACGTAATCCAAATTCAAACCTAAGTGTAAGAAAATCCGGGTATTTTAGCTGGGTGTGGGACAATACGGTTACATTATTTAAGAAATTTGACCGGCATACCGTTACATTTTTAGCTGGTACAACTGCCGAACAATTCTCATCTAATTATATTAATGCTTTTAGAAAAGATGTACCTGCCAACAAGGATCTATGGTATATAGGAGTCGGTGATGCCAATACTTCAACCAACGATGGAGGTGGTGATAAGTGGGCTCGAAATGCATATTTGGCACGCCTAAATTATAATTTTGCCGATAAGTACCTTTTTACAGGGACAATGCGATACGATGGTAGTTCGAGACTGGCGCCTGATAATAGGTGGAGCTTTTTCCCATCATTTGGAGCAGGATGGGTCATAAGCAATGAGGCCTTTATGTCTGATTTAATGTTGGTAGATATCTTGAAGTTGAGAGCTAGCTGGGGTCAGGTTGGAAACGATAGAGTGCCTACCGATGCATTTTTAAATACAGTAGAGCCTAATCAAAATTATCCATTTGGCGGAGGAGTAGCTGTACCGGGCAGTGCAATAACACAAGTAAAAGATCCTAATCTTAAATGGGAGACCACGGAAGAATTGGATGTTGCATTGGAGTTCGGATTATTGAAAAACCGCTTAACCGGCGAAATAGGTTATTATAACAAGAAAGCACGTGACCTTCTCATCAATGTTAAAGTCCCTTCAGTTATTGGTGATGCTGATGGATTAGTGCTTACCAATGCTGCTTCTATTCAGAATACGGGCCTTGAAATGATGCTCAATTGGCGAACCAAGGTTTCAGAAAAACTGTCCTATAACTTCGGTGGAAATATAACTTTCAACAATAATAAAGTCATTGGCCTCAATGGTGGACAACCTATCCTTGATGGTGGCATAGGCGCAGCACAACAATATACAACTAAAACAGATAATGATCAGGAGGTAGGAGCCTTTTATGTGTATCAAGTGTTAGGCGTGTTCCAGACCGATGAGGATGTCCTCGCTTATACCAACAAAGATGGAAAGCCAATCCAGCCTTCTGCCTCCGCAGGGACGTTTAAATATCAGGACACCAACAATGACGGCGTTATTGATGATAAAGACCGCGTCTTTGTAGGATCTTATCAACCAGATTTTTACTATGGATTTAATATTGGTCTTTCCTATGGAAGATTTGATTTTAATGTCGATCTGACAGGAGTTGCCGGGAATAAAGTATATAATGGGAAAAAGGCATTTCGACAGTTGGCAACAGATAATATAGAAAAGGATATGGCTTATACCCGCTGGACACGAGGAAGTGGAATAAATGATGAGCCGGGAGCCAACGCAGGTAATTTGCCGGCTTCAACCTATTTTGTCGAAAACGGAGATTATATTCGGATTAATAATATTACTATTTCTTATAATCTGCCTGCAATGATTGGTGGAAAAAAAATATTTCAAAATGCACGTGTTTTCCTAACGGGTCAGAATGTTTTTACGTTTAAACAATATAGTGGCTTTACCGCCGAGCTGCCCGATGATCCGACTAAGGCAGGGATTGAAAAAAATGCATATCCCACTTCAAGGACAATAGGCGCCGGAATTAATTTTACATTCTAAAGAAAAAAAGACAAGCCATGACAAGAGTATATAAATCAATTAAATATATATTTATTATTTCTTTATTTTCAACGATTGCAGTAAGCTGTGGTAAGGATTTTTTGGATGTGCCTGTACAGGGCAAAGCCACACCTGATTCCGATCCTGCTATTGCTGAAAAGTTAGTCACCGGGGTTTACAATTCATTGCTCGCAGGTAGTGCATTTGGTGGCATAGGGGATATCCACGGTATCAGCTTTGTTACCGCTACGATTATAATGACTGACGATGCCGATAAAGGCAGTACACCGGGCGACCAACCCAATATTAAAGCAATAGACAACTTTGAACATACAGCCACCAATAACTTTGTGGAAGCGCTATGGAATGGTAATTACAACGCAATAGCTAAGGCCAATCAAGCATTAAAGGCACTGGATGCTTCTCCGATAGCGGATGACCTCAAGGCTCAGTATCAAGGGGAAGTTCGGTTTTTAAGAGCTTATTTTTATTTTAATTTAGTACGTTACTTCGGTGGCGTGCCTAAAGTCCTAAAAGTGCCGGTAAATGCTCAGGTAGCAAATACCGATCCGGTGTATCAAACCAGAGCCGGCAGTGACGAGATCTATGACCTAATCCGCGAAGATCTAAATTTTGCCATCCAGAATCTAAAAGTAAGAAGCCAATCTCAAGTAGGTAGAATCAACAAAGGTACAGCACAAGGGATGTTGGCAAGAGTACAATTGACCACTAAAAAGTGGCAAGAAGCGTATGATTTATGCCAAGATATCATCCTTTCTAACGAATATAAATTGTTGGATAAATATGAAAACATTTGGCGTCAAGTGGGTGATAACAGTACAGAAACAATGTTTGAAGTTAAAACGGGACAATTTAACAATTCGGATTTTGGAGTAGAAGGATATTGTGTATGGCAGGGTCCAAGAGTTGGCGGCAAAGGTGGTTGGCGCGATTTAGGATATGGCTTTAATAATCCGACTACGGATTTAGTGGCTGAATATGAACCGGGAGACATCCGAAAAGATGCCACCATTATATTTATTGATAACAGTGGCACTCATAAAGGCACAATATTGTTTGATGGATATAGGATTCCTAGTCAGGATAGTATTGAGAATTCCAGATACAACTATAAAGCATACCATTCTGAGAATAAAGAAGTCGAATCATATCTCGGAAATAGAGGCAGTAAACAAAAAAATCTGCATATTTTGCGATATGGCGACGTTTTATTAATGGCGGCAGAGGCAGCCAACGAGTTAGGCAATACCGGAGACGCTGCTCTTTATTTGAATTTAATCCGAGCAAGAGCACATTTGGGAGAAACAACTGCGGCATCACAACATGATATGAGGTTGGCGGTTTATCATGAAAGAAGGGTAGAGCTTGCCATGGAGCATGAAAGGTGGTTTGATTTGGTGCGCACAGGACGCGCGGCGCAGGTGATGAAGCCACTCAAGCCGGCATTTACAGAGGGCAAAAATGAGTTGCTTCCAATACCAGCATTGCAAATAGCTCTCAGTGGAGGAAAGTTGACACAAAACCCGGGTTATTAAACCTGAATTCAGCAATAAAGGTTTTGAAAAACCGTATAATGCTGATTATGAGGGTTAATCCCGATGTACAAATCGTTTCAATGATATACAAAACCATTGATTACGAGTCGTAAATCGATTCCACATTTGTCTAATGCGGAATTTGGGTTAAATCGTATTTTATTATTAAAACAATATTTTATTATTAATTAAATCAAATATTAAAGTTAACAACAATGATTATTAAAAATTTTAAAAATGTGGCCTTGCTTGCATTGGCTGTTTTTGCAATTTCATTTACATCTTGTAAAAAAGATGAACCTGAACTTCCTAAAATTGACGGTTACAACAATTCCAACGAAATTGCAGCTACTAACCTGAAAGCGCACTGGACTTTTGATGGCAATGATAAAGAAGGTGTTTCTAATACCACTGCTAACAAAACAGTCGGTACTGTTGCTTATGTTACAGGACAGATAGGTCAAGCTATTTCATTGACTGAAGCAGCATTGGTTTATCCTGCTATTGATGCTATCAACCAAAAAGATGGATTTGGTGACTATACTATTTCTATGTGGTTGAATGCTAAGAATGTTGGAAAATTCCAGCAATACTTTGGTTTGTTTGCTACAGCAAATACTGATTTTTGGGGTAATTTCTCTGTAGGTGCAGAAGCAAGCCGTCATAAAGCAGGCTCTGATACGTTGGAAATCAAGACCAACTATGCATCATTGAAAGACGATGGAAACATCAACGGTCAGGATAACTTAGCTGTATTTAGTGATAAAGGTGGCAGCTACTTCCTTGGTGCAGGTAAGTGGGCTAATATTGTAGTTAGATTTACGGCTGCTACTCACAAACTTGAGATTTTTGCAAACGGTGTAAATATTGGTGGTTACAGCGATCGTGGTGAAAATACTACCGCAATGGTAATGAGAACACCTTGTCAGGCTATCGTTGGTAGCTTTGCTACTAAAGATCTTGGATTTGGTTCAGCGCCGGATGCACCGACATGGGCAGCTAAGGCTACTGCACAGATTGATGATATCCGTCTGTTTAATAAGAGCATTACAGACACAGAAATCAAAGCGTTGTACAACGTTGGTTTAGCAGGTAGATAATTTTCACAATAGGAAATATTCCTTTCGTGTAAAACTGAAAAT
>CAKUWM010000172.1 GCA_934699305.1 uncultured Saprospiraceae bacterium
CATTTAACTTTTGGAACTTCATCACCACCAATATGAATATATTTTGATGGAAATAGCATCATAACTTCATCCAAGACATTTTGTAAAAATAAAAAGGTACCATCTTTAGGGCAAAATATATCTTCAAATACGCCCCAGGTAGTGGCGGCTTTGACAGGTTTACCGGTACAGCCAAGTTCAGGATAAGCTGATAGAGCAGCAGATGCATGTCCCGGCATTTCAATTTCAGGTACAATCGTAATATACTTCTTAGCCGCATAAGCGACAATCTCTTTAATCTGCTCTTGTGTATAGTAATGACAATACTTTTGACCATCATAGCGCACGGGTTTATCACGATAATGTCCGATAAGTGTCTCATCTCGACATGAAGCTATTTGTGTTAATTTTGGATATCTTTTGATTTCTATCCTCCAGCCTTGATCATCAGTCAAATGCCAATGAAAATAGTTGTACTTTTGAAAGGCAAGCATATCGATGTATTTCTTTACAGCATCCATTCCAAAGAAGTGCCTACATTCATCCAAATGCATCCCTCTATATGCATACCTTGGATAATCATAAATCTGACAATATGGAACTTTTAATGCTTGCTTGAAATTTTCCGTTGAAAAACTGCCTTCCACAGGACATAGCTGTTTTAAAGTCTGTGTAGCATAAAAAGCTCCGGCTTCATCTTTATACCGTATTTCAACACCCTTCTCGTTAATAGTCAACAAGTAAGCATCTTTGTGAGAAAACGTATCTGTCTGCACAAAACGAATTGCATTCTCAGGCTTTGAGGATCTTTTCAAGTTCAAGGCAAAATATTCTTTCCCCCAAGTAGAAAAATCAGACATGATATCCTGATTAGGAACATTGGAATAAAAATACGAATCTAATTTCCGAATATCAAATTTGCCATCCTGACTATTTACCTTTACAGGTTGTGGAACAATATTAATCTGGGAGAACCCGACAATGGGTATTAGTAAAAAAACAAAAAGCAATGCTTTAGTAAAAGATAGATAATTATACACGTTAATTTTTTTTGCGAATATAGGTATATTAACCTGAATACAACAATTGAGGCATTAAAATTTTAAAATGGAAAATTCAAAAAACAGCCGATTTGAACTGGATAAACAAACTAGAATCAATCAATTATCTCACCAAAGTAATGCTCCCTTTAACTATTTGAATCCTGCCATTGAGAAATTCAACTTCAGAAAAATAGACATACACATCCGGATTGCATTCTTTTCCTTTAAACGTGCCGTCCCATCCTTCACCATCATTACCCGGTCTTAAGTTGCTGCCCTCATACACACAAGCACCCCATCGATTAAATACCAACAATTTCTTAATTGTCTTAGCTCCACGGTTCGGGTAAATATTAAAATAATCATTAATCCCATCATAATTTGGGCTAAAAATATTCGGAGCAACCACATCCGTTACATCTACTATCCTTATCTCAATTGAATCTGTCGCAATACATCCTTTATTATCTTCCACTAAAACATGAAAGATATCATCCCTAACAGGCACTAAACTTACAGATGGGCAGGTAAAGCATTCCTGGATTAAACTTGCCGGAATCCATTCATATTTCACAGAACCTACGGCATTAGTAACAATACTGTTCAAAATAATTTTATCACCAAGTAGTACAACATCTGAAGGATTAACCGTTAAATCAACACTCAATGGATCAACACAACATTGAGCCACAAAGTTTTTCACATAAGTATCAACGCAACCGTCTTTAGATGTTATCGTTAAAGACACGGATTTATATCCTGGACTTGCATACTTAACTTTGGGTGGATTGGCATCATTGTAGGAATTAGGATTCGCTGCATTGCCGAAATTCCACTGATAATCAACAATCGGATCAGTTGGAGCAATGGATTTATTAATAAAAGTAAGAGAATCTTCGTAACATGTTCCATCCGGAATTACATCAAAATTAGCTCTCGCTCCAAGAAATTCACCCGTTCCACCAAATTCCATGGTATATCCTTTACCGGATTTAGAAAAATTATTAACAAATAAAGCATAACTCTTACCTTCTTCCATATCAATATACTTGACATAGCTGTCATTACCATTGCTGCAACCCGGTTGTTCTTGCTCGTCTGTGCTTGAAAGGTTCATCCCGGTAGGGCCGGTACATTGTTTCCACAATTCATAAGGTTCGCCTACGTTTTCACCTGATGCGCAACACCTGAGTATGCGTTTAGATGCACAATCATCTATGCCGCCCGGTAATTCAAAAACAGCAAAATCTAAGTCATCATCCAACTTAGTAGGTGAAAGTTTTAACGTCAAAGTGCCGGATTTACTACATGTCCAACGAAACCAAGAAGAAGCACTTTCATTCCCTATGCAAGTGAAATTGGGGATTTCATTCGTTATTTTGCCGGGATCAAATACTGCATCTATAAAAACGGTAGATTTGTCACATAGCTTTCTACTAGTAGGACAATCGCCATCAGGAACAAAATTCTGATTATAATTATTAATACACAACTGAAAGGTACCAACATTATCATTACGAGCACTCACATTAATATAATACGTCTGACCCGGAGTCAAAGGTCCGGCAAAAATTTCTACATTGTTGTTTTGAATAGCATCACTAATACAATCTATTTCTAATAATGCATTGCATGCTCCAGAATACAATAATAGTTGAGGCGATATCAACGTTCCACCAGGATTGTTGGTTGATTTACCATTGATAACTAAATTAACATAATTTGCTATAGCAACAAACTTGAACCAAACATCCTTCGCAGTAGCATCATTGGGGATACATATATTACTATATGGTATAGAAGGTTTTGCTCCAAAATTGTTAAAAGCTCCATAATCAGAGCAAAAATTACTAATATTAGTAAGTTCAGTGGCTGTATTACAGACATCATTAGGTGGTTGAGCTATTGCAGTAACAGAGAAAAAGATAAGAACAGGTAATAAAAATAGCCTCATTTGATTTGCTAATTAAAATAAAATTACAAGTTTTAAACGAATATAACTGCAATATAGTTTGAACTCCGGTAATTTTTGTCAAATTTGTCGAAAAATAAAATTCATGCTCAAGCATTTACCGAATACGCTGACTTTAATCAATTTGTTTTGTGGGGCATTAGCCGTAGTCAGTATTTTTCATTTACACATAGAAGAAGCTTTAATTTTCCAGGCAATAAGCTTGGTTGCTGACTTTTTGGATGGAATGTTAGCCCGTAAACTTAAAGTAGATGGTCCATTGGGCTTACAACTGGATTCTTTAGCGGACGTTGTTTCATTTGGAGTATTTCCCGGAGCAGTTGTATATATGACATTGGTTCAAGCTTTGAATATTGATCCTTCAGGTGGAGATTGGGTGGATCGTGCTATGCTTTACCCGGCCTTTCTTCTAACGGTTTTTGCAGCATTGCGATTAGGGCGATTCAATATATCTGACGATCAATCAGACAAGTTTATCGGCTTGCCAACTCCTGCCATGGGCATGTTTTTTACAGGCTGGTTACTTATTCAAAAGGGCGGAAATATTGATTTGATATCCTATCTAAAGGATAGCTCTTTAATTTATGTATTTATTATCCTTTTTTCCTATTTAATGAATTCAAGCATTGTCCATTTTAAAATAAAATTTAATAAAGAAACCTTTTCTAATCCATACATCCTTTTTCTATTGGGCTCTATAGTAGGAATGGGTATATTTTATCCTTATATTATGCTGAGTGCATCCATTTTATTTTATATTCTTTTTTCTATCATCACCAATTTTGTCAAAATATAACAAATGGCTGATTCGGAAGGAATTCTTTACGTAGTGCCGACTCCGGTCGGTAATTTGGGCGATATTACATTGCGTTCATTGGAGGTCTTAAAGATGGTTGACATAGTCTTTGCAGAAGATACCAGGACAACAGGCATTCTCTTGAAAAAGTACGATATTTCTACTCAGCTTCGTTCTTACCACACATTCAACGAACATAAAGAAGTTGAAGCAATAGTAAAATTGCTACAAGAAGGTAAACAAATTGCCTTGGTATCCGATGCAGGAACACCCGGCATATCAGATCCGGGATATTTGCTCATTCATAGTATTGTTCAAAAAAAAATGCGTTTAACCTGTCTTCCGGGAGCAACTGCATTCGTTCCGGCATTAGTCTTGAGTGGTTTGCCCACGGATAAATTTTTCTTTGAAGGTTTCCTTCCGCATAAAAAGGGGCGTCAGACGCGATTAAAGTATATCGCTGAGCTGCCTTGCACAACAATTATATACGAATCACCTTATAGATTACTCAAATGCATCGAGGAATTAATTGAACATGTGAGTGAAGAGAGAGTTGCTTGTATTGTACGTGAAGTTTCAAAAATATATGAACAATCTGTTACAGCGCCTCTTTCAGAATTGCGTCAAGCTATAATATCCGGTCTGATACCCGCCAAAGGAGAAATAGTCATCCTACTCAACGGCAAGACTTTAGAAAAGAAATCAAAGAAATCATATTCCAATGACACTTTATAAAGTAACAACTTATTAAATAACATTAATTCTGCATTTTAATTTGATTTTCTGTTTAATGTAGTTTCAAAGAGATTTAAAATCCTTTTATATTCATCTGTCCATGCAGCAGAGCTCTTAAAGCCGTGAGATTCCAAAGGGAAAGCAGCAAGTTCCCAATTATTTTTACCCTTTTCTATTAAAACTTGTTGTAATCTTACTACATCTTGAAAATGTACGTTATCGTCAACCATTCCGTGACATATCAACAATCGATCTTTGAGACCATCCGCAAAGTTAATGGGACTGCTTCTTGCATAGGATATACTATCCAATACCGGTATATTCAATATATTTGAAGTATATCCATGATTGTAATGACTCCAATCGGTTACCGGCCGCAATGCTGCACCTGCCTTAAAAACACCGGGTTGAGTAAACATAGCCATTAATGTGATAAATCCACCGTATGAACCACCATAGATGCCTATATTATCTTTATTTACTCCAAGATGCTCTACTAAATACTTAGCTCCATCAATCTGATCCGTTAAATCAGTCCCACCCATGTGTCTATAAATAGCTGTCCGCCAATCTCGTCCATACCCTGAACTTGCACGATAATCAATATCCAAAACAGTATATCCCATATCTGCTAACATATTGTGGAACATATACTCTCTAAAGTAAGTACTCCACCACTTATGAGCATTCTGCAAATAACCTGCACCATGAACAAATATCACCGCGGGGTTATTCACATCCAACATTGCCGGTCGGTATAGCCTTGCATATACATCTGCTCCATCCTTTGCTTTAAATGTTACTACCTCCGGAATTCGCCAATGATACTTTGAGAACTCTGTACTTCGTGCTAAATGAGTGATCTGACTTACTTTTCCTTTAGGGACATTATCAGCAATGTATAGCTCATTAGGACAATTGGGTGTGCTCGCTAAAAAGGCAACATTCTTATTGTCCGGAGAAACTCTTACGCTTTCCAATCCTCCTTTCAAATCAATAATTAAACTTTGCTTTTTACTTGCAAGATCTAATTGAACAAAAGTTTTACTTCCGGGATGTGTCTGATTGGTCAATAAATAAAGTGTCTTTCTATCTTTCGAAATATCAATGTTTTGTACTTCATAACGACCAGAAGTAAGTGCTTCGGTAATTCCGGTAAGAATATTATACCGATAAATATGCGAATATCCTGATTTCTCAGATGAATATAAAATTGAGTTTTTATCCTGCCAACTGCAAAAACCCTGCCAGTAGTTGCCTCCGATATTAGGTCCACCTATCCACGCTTCATCATGCTGATGATCGACCACTTTATATGAATTATTATCGATATTATACAACACGATCCACCTATCTTTATTATCAAAAGAATAAATCTGAATAATGCACAAATATCCTACCGGCTGCCACAATGGTCTGAAAATATTGACAACCTTATTGGAAGGTTTTTTTGACAAACTATCATATATAGCGGGATAATCTTTTAAATATTCAGGAATCGCTTTTATTCCCGGTAATAAACTGATATCAAAGCTGTAAGAGGTATCTTTTTTAAAGTCATAAAATTTCAAATCATATTGTGGAAATGATTCTCCGACCTTGGGTCTTGTATCCACAACTTCTGTATAACCACTCTTAGTGACATAATTAGGCATAATTGTTTTATGTGGCGAAGGACCATCCTGGGAACATGAATATGGCGCTAAATGCACATACGAACCGGTGC
>CAKUWM010000173.1 GCA_934699305.1 uncultured Saprospiraceae bacterium
GTCAAATTGGTTGGGTTAGTAAGGCTGGACATAAGTTGAACTTTAATGAAGATAACTTGGCAATTTGCCCGGAGACTAAAGAAAGATACCTCATTGAAGAAAATAAGGTAAAGTTGTTTTAACTTTAGTTATAGCTTAAAAAGAAAATATAGAACAATCTGAGTTAGTAAAATAACATTTTAACCGTTTAACGAAACATATTATAGTAGCAAGTTTTATTAAAGAAAGCCAATGAAATTGAGCTTATGAATGATGGATGTAGAGTAATTGCCTATGATCATGCAAAAAATACGGTGATAGGGATTAAACGAAGAAATATATAGATACAAAAAAAAAGTCAAATAAATAAGATGATTTTAAATAATAAAAAAATATTGGTTACTGGAGCCGACGGCTTTATTGGAAGTCATTTAGTTGAGAAATTAATTGATGATGGACATGAAGTAAAAGCGTTTGTTTATTATAATTCTTTTAATTCTTGGGGATGGCTTGATAGTTTTCCGAAAGAAAAACTAAATAAAATTGAGATTTTTTCTGGAGATGTACGAGATCCAAATGGAGTACGGACTGCTATGAAAAACTGCGATATTGTTTTTCATTTAGCGGCATTAATAGCCATTCCTTATTCTTATCATTCTCCAGATAGTTATGTCGATACAAATGTAAAAGGCACTTTAAATATAATTCAAGCGGCTAAAGATTTAGGAGTTGAAAGGGTTTTGGTAACATCTACTTCAGAAGTTTATGGAACTGCACAATATGTTCCAATTGATGAAAAACATCCGAAACAGCCTCAATCACCCTATTCAGCTTCGAAAATTGGTGCGGATTGTATGGCAGATTCATTTTACCGATCCTTTGACATGCCTATAACTATTGTGCGACCTTTTAACACCTACGGACCAAGACAATCTGCGAGAGCAATTATTCCTACAATAATTACTCAGCTACTAAATGGGTTTGATGAAATTAACTTGGGAGATTTGACTCCTACTAGAGATTTATTATATGTTAAAGACACGATCAACGGTTTTATTAAAATTGCTGAAACCGACAGTTTAATTGGACATGAATGTAATATAGCAACAAGCTCTGAAATTTCTATGCAGAAAATGGCTGACACCCTAATAGAACTGATCAACCCTAATGCAAAAATTATTCAAGATGAAGATAGAATGCGACCAGAAAAATCAGAAGTGTTTCGATTGTTTGGAGATAATTCGAAGCTCATAAAACATACCAACTGGAAAGTTGAACATAGTCTTGAACAAGGTTTACAAGAAACAATTGATTGGTTCTCTGATAAAGAAAATTTAAAACACTATAAAGCAGATATATATAATGTTTAACGACGTTGTGAATTTTATAAAATCTCAATTTCCTAATCGCGATTTCATTCCGCTACACGAACCACGTTTTATTGGTAATGAAAAAAAATATCTTTTAGACACTATAGACTCGACGTTTGTTTCTTCAGTAGGTGCCTATGTTGATAAGTTTGAGAATATGATGCAGGATATTACCAAAACCAAAAAGGCCGTGGCGGTTGTTAACGGGACAGCGGGAATCCAGGTTGCTTTGCGTTTGATTGGAGTGAAAAGTGGAGATGAAGTTTTAACTCAAGCCCTTACTTTTGTGGCGACAGCCAATGCAATTGCATATAACCAAGCCAAACCAGTTTTCTTAGATGTTGATCGGGACACAATGGGGTTGTCTCCAGATGCAATTCAAAACTTCTTAGAAGAGTATGGTGACCTTCGAGAAGATGGCTGCTATAACAAGAAGACTGGAAATCGTATTGCTGCTTGTTTACCAATGCATACTTTTGGTTTCCCAGTTCGTATTGATGAAATAATAAAAATATGCAGTCTTTGGAAAATTCCAGTAGTAGAAGATGCGGCAGAATCTTTAGGAAGCGAATATAAAGGGCAGCAGACTGGAAGTTTTGGAGAGGTAGGTGTTTTCTCTTTTAATGGAAACAAAATTGTAACTAGCGGAGGAGGTGGAGCAATAGTTACAAATAATACTGCCTTAGGAATTAGAGCGAAATATTTAACCACTACGGCAAAGCAGCCTCATGCCTACGAGTATGTTCACGATAGTTTGGGATATAATTATAGGATGCCGAATCTCAACGCAGCTTTGGCTTGTGCACAACTTGAAAAGCTTAACTGGTTTCTTGAGAAAAAGAGGGAGTTGGCAAAAAGCTATGAAGAATTTTTTAAAGGATCAGATACTGTATTCAGGACAGAATTGCCGGAAACAAAAGTTAATTATTGGTTGATGTGTGTGGAACTTGAAAATAAAAATGCCAGAGATTTGTTTTTAAAAGAAACCAATGAAGCAAAGGTAATGACAAGACCAATCTGGGAATTGATGTTTAAATTACCTATGTATAAAAACTGTTTTAAAGATGAACAAATTAATGCCATGTTTTTGGTGGATAGAGTTGTAAATATTCCAAGCAGTGTTAAATAAAATCAGATAAAATGCTAAAAAGTAAATACTATACCGAAAATGAATTGTCAGATTTTGGGTTTAAGAAAATCGGAAAGAATGTAAAAATTTCATCGGACGCAAGAATTTATGGACAAGAAAACATTTCCCTCGGAAATAATGTGAGGATTGATGATTTTGTAATTTTATCAGCTACACATGGCTTTATAGAAATGGGGAATAATGTTTTTATAGCTAGGGGGTGTCATTTGAGTGGTTTTTTTGGAATTGTTCTAAAAAATTTTTCAAGTATGGCAGCCAATACAATAATTTATAGTGCTTCTGATGATTATTCAGGAAACTATCTTACAGCACAATCAATACCTCAAGAATATACTTCACACATTGGAGGCCTAGTGACCATTGGTAAGCATGTTATTATTGGGGCAGGAACTGTTATTATTGGAGGTTGTCATATTGCAGAAGGCTGTAGCATTGGATCAATGTCTTTAGTAACAAAAGATTTGGAAGAATGGAGTGTTTATGCTGGAATACCTGCCAAAATATTAAAGAAACGAAGTAATAAGTTGCTTGAGTTGGAGAAGAAGTTAATTAATGATAGACCTGAATTCGGATAACGTGAAAAAATCTAGCCATGTACTGTTAACGACCGTTTTTCCTGCGTCAGAAAGCTATTTGGATGATTTTTTTATTTCCTTACAGAAGCAAACCAATGCAGATTTTGATGTTTTGGTTATTAATGATGGTATTGAGAATTTTGAAATTTACAAAGCTAAATATACCAGTTTAAATATTATTGAAATTAAAGCCGCCGAATCTCCAGCGAAAAATAGAGAAATAGGTATTAATACGGTATTAGAATTAGGGTATAAGTATATTGTATTTGGTGATAGCGATGATTATTTTTCGGAAAATAGAATTGAAAGATCTATTGAATCTTTAGAGGAGAACCATTTGGTTTTTAATGAATTAACTGTTTTTGGCGAAAGTTTTAGAAGCGAAAACTTTTTAGAAAAGAAAATTAAAAACTTAGATAAGATATCAGAAACAATATTCGATGGTAATGTTTTTGGCCTTTCGAATATAGCGGTTCGATCCGAAATAATTTTAAGTCGATTGGATTTTGATGAAAATTTAATCGCTGTAGATTGGTTCTTTATAACGACTTTAATCATACATAACAATTATAAAATAAAGTTTTTAGGAGACGTTCAAACACATTACAGACAATATAACAACAATACTATTGGAATGTCATTGCTGTTAACAGACCAAAAATTAGAACTGGGAATTAGAGTAAAGGAAATACATTATTCAGCTTTAATTAGATATTGTAAAAACCATGCTTTGGAAAAATATACATCATTATTTGAAAATAAACTTAAGCAAATTCAGAATCTAAAAATAGAATTGAAAAATGATGCCTTTAAAAGGAGATATATGAAATTAATAAATTCAAATATTGAATCAATTTTCACAGGCTGGTGGAGTGAAATAATAAATTTAGAAACCTATTTTAAATATGAAAATAAAAATTAATAGTTCGAAAGAAATATTTAATTATTCAGAACCCTATATTATTGCTGAAATTGGAGCCAATCACAACGGAGATATGGATTTGGCAAAAAAGATAATTGATAGTGCCAAAGAATGTGGCGCAGATGCAGTTAAATTTCAATCATGGACACCAAGCTCGCTTGTCTCTAAAAGTGAATATGATAAGAACCAATCCTATGATGATGGTGATGGTGGCAAAAAGCATTTTGGTTCATTAAAAGAAATGGTCGAAAAGTATGCTTTAACAGAAGGTCAGCATTTTGAATTGAAGGACTATTGTAAAACTGTGGGAATTGATTTTTGTTCATCGCCATTTTCCAAGAACGAAGTCGATTTACTTATAAAACTGGAAGTGCCTTTTTTAAAAATTGCGTCAATGGATATTAACAATTTAGAATTGTTAAAACATATGGCAAAATATCAAAAACCAATTATCCTATCCACAGGAATGTCGACTATTTCAGAAATAGAAAGAGCTGTAAAAACAATTGAAAATGAAGGTAATACACAGATTGTTATTTTGCATTGTATTTCAATATATCCTCCAAAAAATGAAGATATACATTTAAATAATATTAAAATGTTACAACAGACCTTTAATTACCCAATTGGATTCTCTGACCATACAATCGGAACATCCATTCCACTTGCAGCAGTAGCACTTGGAGCTTGTGTAATTGAGAAACATTTCACGTTAGATAAGGATATGCCGGGTTGGGATCATCAAATATCTGCAGATCCGAGAGAGCTGAAGGAGATTGTTAGGGAAAGCAAAAATATACAACAGTCACTTGGAAGTTTTACTCGAGTTGTCTCCGCAGATGAAGAAAGTAAAAAGCTTAAATTCAGAAGAAGCATTGTTGCAGGTAAAAAATTGAAAAAAGGAGATATGATTAAATTGGAGGATCTTGAAGTAAAACGCCCAGGATCTGGTATTTCTCCTGATGAAATAAAATATGTTGTTGGTAGGACTCTGAAAAATGATGTAGAGGCAGATACTTTATTAGAATGGGAGAATTTAAATTAATATAATGATGGAACTTAATGATATTCTAATTTCTGAAGACAGTGATATTCTATATGCTCTCAAAAAACTGAACAATATAAGAGAGGTAAGTGGGCTTATTTTATTTGTTCATGATAAAAGTGAGAGAATTGTAGGATCACTCACTGATGGGGATATTAGAAGATCTCTTGCTGAAGATGCTGATATCAACAAATCTGTAGGCCTAATCTGCAATAGAAATTTTGTATTTAAATATGATAATAAGGGGTTTTTAGATTTAAAACCATATAAGAATGGAGTTATTAAGATTTTGCCTATCCTAAACGACGAGAAGAGACTAGTGCGGATTATAGATTTGGAAAAGTCAGTCGCAGCATTACCAATAGAATGTATGATCATGGCTGGTGGTAGAGGCAAACGTCTCAGTCCATTAACAGATGAAATTCCAAAGCCCATGTTGCCATTAGGTAATATGCCAATAATAGAACATAATATTAATCACCTAATAAGGTATGGCATTAAGAAAATTTATATCTCTTTAAATTACTTAGGAGAGCAAATTCAGGACTATTTCGGAGATGGAAGTCAGAAGGGAATTAGCATAGAATATGTTTGGGAGGATAAGTTCTTGGGAACCGCAGGATCATTGGCATTAGTAGATGAATTTAAATCGGATAATGTACTTTTAATGAACAGCGATTTATTTACAAATGTTGATTTTGAAGCAATGTATATAGACCTCGTTAAATTTGAGGCAGACATGGTGGTAGCTTCTACAGTATACAAGGTGGACGTCCCCTATGCTGTTTTTGACACAAATGAAAACCAAATATTAGATTTCAAAGAAAAGCCAACTTATGTTTATCATTCTAATGCTGGGATATATATATTGAATAAAAGATTGATTGATAAAATTCCGAAAAACGAATTTTATGATATCACTGACTTAATGGAAAGCGTTGTAAAAGATGGTGGAAAGTTAATTCATAATCCAATATTAGGATTTTGGATCGATATTGGCAAACCTGATGATTACATTAGAGCTCAAGAATTAGTAGAACATATAAAATAAAAATGATAGTAATAATACCAGCCCGAGGTGATTCAAAAGGATTACCAGGTAAAAATGTCAAATTACTGAGTGGTAAACCTTTAATAGCCTATACTATAGAAGCTGCATTGGCATCCAAATTAGTGAGTAGAGTTATTGTTTC
>CAKUWM010000174.1 GCA_934699305.1 uncultured Saprospiraceae bacterium
AACTTGGTCATAACATTGTTATAAACAAGGTCATCCTGTACTCGTCCCAATCCAAAAACACCAAATTGACGTTCCGGAGTCGATCTGACCGGAATGATACGCAATGCAAGACCTTCTAATTGCATATATTGATTTAGACCTAAAAACCGGGATGGATCGGCAGTTACGGAGAAGTATATCGGTCGGTCATTGATATTGCTAGAGATGATATCCATGACAGCCAGATCTCCTTTCAAGACATAATCTCCCTGTTCTTTGACGTCAAAAGAAACCGGAATCTTATCCAGAATGGAATCTTGGGCGTTTAAGAATTTTTTATTAATCCAACCTGCTTTATCTATAGGGATATACATTTTGTTGGTAGGTAAGAAAGATTCTGCCTTGGAATTAGTGCCCTCCAATGGGTGTGATTCACCGATAAATTTCAAAACGGTGTTGACCGGTAACTCTTGATTAGACATGTCGGAAGTAACGTAATAAATCTGATTACGCTTATTGCCTCGGTAAGAGTCAGATGGAATGGTCATCTTGATGGGTGCTGAATTATTGATTTTACGTCTTTGCTGATCAATATACCAATCAACCGCAATCAGGGAAAGGTTTACGACCCTAACATCCGTCCTGATTCCTTCTACTTCTTGTGCATACCAGAGAGGATAGGTGTCATTATCGCCGTATGTAAAGATAATTGCATTTGGTTCAACAGAATTGAGGAAATTGCTGGCATAGTCTCTCGATGCATAGATTCCCTTTCGACCCATGTCATCAAAGTTTTGGAATCCCATCAATGTAGGTGAGAGTAAAGCCAACAGACCGGCAATTGCATAAAGTGGAATCGAATTATTTTTTATTTTTTCAACTAAAAACTGACCTATTGCCAGGCCTCCCAGCCCAATCCAGATACAAAAAGTAAAGAAAGAGCCTACCAGGACATAATCGCGTTCGCGAGGTTCTATCGGTGGTTGGTTGGAATAGATGATGATGCCAATACCTGTCAGGAAAAACAGCACCAATAGTGCAATCCATTCGTTTCTTCGTTTTCGATATTGGAAGGCAAAGCCAATTAAACCGAGGATAAGCGGTATGAAGTAATATTTATTTCGCGCCTGGTCGTCTTTCATAAAGGAAGGAAGGTGGTCTTGATTGCCTAATCTGGCGTTGTCAATGAAAGATACGCCACTTAGCCAGTTACCCTTGGTTTTGTCCCATGGTAAATACCCTTGCTCTCCATTTTGCTTTCCTACAAAGTTCCACATAAAGTATCGCCAATACATCCAGTTGACTTGGTATCGCCAGAAGTAAGAAAGGTTGTCACCTTGTGTAGGCTTCCCTTCGTGTCCCATCCATTGTTTGTAAAGACGTGCTTTTGTCGGGTCATCACCATGTCCCATACGTGGGAAGAACATCTCGTCTTCCGGAGCATAGGTATAGTCGTATTTCATGTCTATAACTTCATATTTGTCTCCCACTCTGCCATAACGCGGCTCACTGTTTATCCCATTAGGGCGTGCTTCAAAGGAGGGACCAAACAGCAATGGCCGGTCACCGTATTGTTCTCTATTGAGGTAAGGTAATAAGCGGGCGGGATCGGAAGGATTGTTCATGTTGATCGGAGGATTGGCATTGGCACGAATAACCACCACCGCTGTCGTTGAATAGGCTACAATAATAAGCATGGCACTCACTAATGCCAGTTGAAGGTTATGTAATCCACGAGTATTGGATCTGCGGATACCCCAATATAATAGACCTCCAATTATTGCCATAAAAGGTATCAGTCCGGAATAAAAAGGCAGGCCCAAGTCGTTGACTGCAAAAATATCCAATTTAACTAAGAGGCCGGGTAATCCAACAATGATAATTTTCTGGACAAAGAACAAAGCAAAAAGTCCTGCTCCTAATGAAGCTGCAAAGCCCAGCCAGGTGAATTTATTATATTTTTTTAAATAGTAAAATACTGCAAGAGCCGGGAATGTAAGGAGACTCAATAAGTGGACACCTATTGATAGGCCGGCCATAAATAAAGAAAACACAATCCATCTGTCACTTTTCTGGGTATCTGGAAGATAATACCACTTTAAAAGAGACCATAATGTAATAGCTGTGAAGAAGGTTGACATCGCATAAACTTCGCCTTCCATCGCTGAAAACCAAATTGAGACGGAAAAAGTTGAACTTAGCCCTGCGGCAATTCCTGCCAAAAGAAGACCTATGTTTTGACCTTTGTCTGTCTCCTGGTCTGCTCCGACCATTGCAAGTTTTCCTAAGTAAATGGTGGACCAACAAACAAACATACCAGCAAAAGCCGTTACCATGCCGGACATCAGGTTGATTGCAAAAGCCACACCGGAAGGGTCTGATGAAAAAGCTGAGCCCAAGATGGCAAACATACGACCAATGATTAAGAATAGAGCTGCTCCGGGAGGGTGAACAACCTGAAGTTTATCTGCTCCTAATATAAATTCTCCACAATCCCAGAGGCTTCCGGTTCTTTCTACTGAAAAAATGAAGACGAAGAAGGCAATGGCAAATGTGGACCAGCCAGCAATGTTTAAAGCTCTTTTAAAACTATTCATCCGTTAATGTTGATTTCTCAAATTTTGGTTTTACATTATTTTCAAGAAAAATATCCTTATTTCAAGAAAATTAAGGGACAAAGTTAAGCCCTTTCCAATATTAGACAAATTATCAATATACTTTATATCTATGTTAACGGTTTTGTTTTAAATTATTCTTATCAATGTTCTTGTAAGAGCGTTATTTTTCCTCTTTGGAGTCGGTTGTTTTATCCTTTTTGTCCTCATGGACTTTGTCGCCTTGTTTCAACGTTCTTGAAATAGCGCTGTACGAGCCGGTAACCACGCGATCTCCTTTTTGTAAGCCTTGTTTTATGTAAATGTATTCATCGTCCTGGATGCCTGTGTGAACTGGTATCATGTTGACGCTATCTCCTTTTTGAATAAAAGCAACTTCTATCAGGTCGGCCTTTTTGCCATTTTTTAATGCTTCTTTACTAAAGGCGGGATTTTCACGTGTAGTTACGGATTGGATCGGGACGGCCAATACATTTTTTTCTGTACTTGTATTTATCTCTACCGACACGGACATTCCGGGGCGGAAAGGGAAGGGCTCATCTGGTTTAATGAGTGACTTGTAGGACGCGTAATTGAGTCGGACTTTGACGATAAAGTTGGTCACCTGATCGCTGTTGAGTGATGTTGAGCCTGTGGTTGAAAGGCTGCTCGCTGTTGTAGAGCTATTGGCAATTTCAGTAACTACACCTGTAAATTTTTTTCCATAGAAAGCATCGATTTCTATTACGGCTGAATCGCCTTTATGTACTCTGACAATATCATTTTCGGACACTTCCACTTGGGCTTCAATGGCACTGAGGTTGGCGATGGTCATCATTTCTGTTCCTGACATCTGGATGGTTCCTACAACTCTCTCACCTTTTTCTACCTTGAGTGAACTAATAATCCCATCTACAGGAGCGTAGATGAAGGTTTTGTTGAGGCTTGTTTTTATTTCATCCAAGCTGGCGTTAGCGCTTTGAGTATTAAATTGAGACGAAGAGGCGTTGGTTTGTGCTTGTTTTATAGCGGCTTTGGCGGAGTTGGCAGAAGCGATGAGGCCATCCAATGTGGATTGTGATGCTTCAAGGTCAGACTTACTAATTACGCCATCTGCATAAAGCTTTGTATTTCTGTTGTGTGTTTTTCGGGCATTTTCGAGGCGAGAATTTATTTCATCCAATTGGGCTTGTGCTATTTTTATTTGAGATTGGGATGCCATCTCTTGTGCACGGGAACCCTTGACCGTAGCTTGCCCACGGCGTACAGAAGGCAAATAGCTGTCCGGGTTAATTTTTGCAAGGAGTTGACCCGCTTTGACGGTATCGCCTTCTTTGACGTATAGGCCAATGATTTCACCGGACACGTCCGAGCTTATCTTTACTTCATTTTCCGGGAATATTTTGCCGGAAGCAGTTACAACTTCCTTGATGTCACGCGTATTGACCAGCTCCGTGGTTACACCAATACCTTTGGGTCTTTGTCGTCCCTTTATATAAGCAATTACAATCAGAATAATTACTATTGAAATTAGACTGATTAACCACCACTTTCTTTTATTTTTATTCATAATGAAGAATTAAATTAAAATCAATTAAATGAAATTTGTTTACCTGCATAATAGTCCAGAACCTTCATTTTAAAGGTATAGTCATATCGACTTATGATGAGGTCTCGCTCAACGTTATCGAGATTATTTTTAGAAGTAATGAGTTCAAAGCTGTTGGCTGTTCCGATCTCATAGCGTTTTTGGGTATCTGAGTATGCTCCACTTTGGGCTTCAAATGCTTTTTGTGCCGAGAGCATATTTAATCTTGCTGCACGGGCATCAGTGAGGGACTTGAGGACGTCGCTTCTCAGCTGTTGACGGGCTTGATTGCTTTGGAGTTGAATTACTTCTTTATTTAAACGGGCTTGTTGAACGTTCTTTTTTACCTGGAGGCCATTGAAAATCGGGATATCTATGCCGATGCCGAGTCCAAAGCCGAGGTTTTGATTGAGTTGAGTAAAATACGGATTTTTTCCGGTAATGACTACAGGATTCAGAAAGGAAAGGTTGATTGGTTCAGAGTTTAACTGTGCGCCCGGTATTTGTTGCCTTACCAATTCTGTACCGATGATTTGGCGGCTCAAGGTAGAGTATGTGGTGCCGGCGGAGCCCTGCATAGTTATGGAAGGAAGACCTTGACTTTTAGCTATTTTTTCGCCTAAAAGAGCGCTATGGATTTTACTATCAAAGGATTCAAATTGGGGTTGAGTCTTAAATGCACTTGCAACAAGTGTTTCATAATCAAGGGAATCCGGATTTTCTATGGGTACGGGAACACTTGGTATGACGATATCGAAATTTAATCCGGGATCTACATTGATCGTTTGTTTAAGATTGAGAAGTCCTATAGCTATGTCATTCTGTGCAGAGATAACCTGGGATTCATTTTTTGCTTGTTGTGCAACGATTTCAAGTCTTGAATTTCGGTTTTTAGAACCGGCATCGATGAGTAGGTCAGTTACTTTAAGTTGTTCATTGGTCTGTTCTAAGCTTTTTTCGGCTACTTGAAGATTTTCTTTTGCAATTAAGATAATCAGATATGCTTGAGCAACTTGCAAAGCAATATCACGGATGGCCTGGTCTTTGTCAGCTTCGGAAGCATTGAGGTTTAATTTTGATTGCTTTATCGAATTGTTTATTTTGTTAAAATTAAAAATAGTAACGCGTGAATTGAGATTATATGACTGGTTGCCGAATGCCTGACTGTTGAAACTATTGGTTGTTGGGTCAATCTGTCGTCCGAAACTTTCGTAAAAGAAAGTGTTAGCGTTGAGTGATGGTATGCGATCTGCTTTGGCAGCATTGTAATTATATTTATTGCTTTGAACTTGAATATCAGATTGTCTGATGGCGAGATTGTTGTCAACAGCATGCTGAATACACTGTTCTAAAGTCCATTTTTCCTGTGCTTGTAACAAAACAGGGAAAAGAATAATGACCAAAGCAAAGGCGCTCCACCTATTCATATTTTGAATTTTTTACAATAATAAAACAATAGAAGGTGATGAGAAAAATATTTTCTACAAAATCAGGTCATTTGGCGACGAGTATCATCCTAATTTAATGGGAATAGATCTATATAGTTCAATCAATAATGTTGAGGGAGCTGTAAATACACTTTCCGCAATAGACAAATACGAAATCTATAATCGACACTTATTCGACACAATTTGGTTTGTCAACGCTTTTCTGGATTCGGGTCAGCTTATCAGGCTCGGTAACATGATAGATTACACGTATTTGATTGCCGTGAAAGGCTTTGTTGATTGCTGCTTGATAGAAGTTTTCAGACAATTGGATGACCAGGTCCGGATTGATACGCAGCGCCGTTGAAAATGCTATCATCCTGAATGAATTTCGGACTTTGACCGGCAGGAATGTACTGTTGGCAAGGGCTATGAATGTCGCACCACGTGCAGAGACAATCGCAGTTTTGATAGGCGTGATGGACTCCCGGATTATCTTGACGCCAGCAGCGCCGACGGTGATTATAAACTTGCCCTATAAAATCAGTAAGGAGGGTTGAGATCAGGGTGGATATAAGTGCGATGATGTATTCTTCCTACGGCACCTTCCGATAATATGATGTCTCCC
>CAKUWM010000175.1 GCA_934699305.1 uncultured Saprospiraceae bacterium
TATAGCAAAATAGTAACTGCAATAGTTGGCAATAATCAAATCAATTGGAGCTTATATCCTAATCCTGTAAAAGATATATTAGAAATAGAATTGCCAGAGAGTATTTTAAAAAGTGGGCAATTGGAAATATTTAATCTCAATGGAAAGAAATTCTTTTCTAAATCGATCAATGGAAATACGAAAGAGTTAATCAATGTCTCCCAATTTGATACAGGGTGCTATATAATCCGTATTAATGGGAGTAATGCTTTGTTTGTAAAGAAGTTTTTAAAACTTTAGTCCGGGAGGAATTTTAGGGTAAGAAAATAAGAAAGAATAACCTCGCCTTTCTTATACCGCAAAGCTTTCACCACAATTACATTCTCTTACTGCATTTGGATTTTCAAAGTAAAAGCCTTTGCCTGACAAGCCTCCACTAAACTGTAAGGTTGTATTAAACAGATACAGGAAACTTTTTAAATCAGTGACAATCTTGATGCCGTTATCTTCAAAGATTTGATCTTGGGCTTGTTCTTCATTATCAAAATCCATCTTATATGAAAGCCCTGAACATCCTCCACTTATTACAGATACCCGTATAAAGTAATCCTCCGACATCCCTTGTTTGGACTTTACTCGATTGATTTGCTCTTTAGCCGGATCTGAAACATACAACATGGTCAAAATTATTTAAATTTGAATAAAATGATTTTGAATACATACCATTTTATATAGTAGTTAAAATGGTATGTATTCTTAAATGATTATGCCTCTGCCGGAATGGCATTCTTTGTCTTGTAATCGGCAATAGCGCTTTTTATGGCGTCTTCTGCCAAAACAGAACAGTGAATCTTGACAGGAGGTAAGGCTAATTCTTCTACAATGTCCATATTGTCAATGGCCATTGCTTCATCAACTGTCTTTCCCTTTAGCCATTCTGTAGCCAAAGATGAAGATGCTATAGCAGAGCCGCAGCCAAAAGTCTTGAATTTGGCGTCTGCAATGATGCCTGTTGCTTCATCAACTTCGATTTGAAGTCGCATAACATCGCCGCATTCAGGCGCTCCCACAAGCCCAGTACCTACGTTCTTTTTGTCTTTGTCGAGGGTCCCCACATTTCTTGGATGCTTGAAATGATCTAAAACTTTATCTGAATATGCCATGATTGAAAATATTTTAAAGTGAAAATAGTAAGTAATTTGATTTTAATTTCAATGAGAATTGTCCCAAACCATATTGTTCAGGTCAATACCTTCTTTGTACATTTCCCATATAGGGCTGAGGTCTCGCATATGCTTAACTCCTTCTGTCAAAGCATCTACGGCGTAATCAATATCTTCCTGAGTCGTAAATCTTCCCAAGCTAAAACGAATGGAAGAGTGTGCTAAGTCATCGCCAAGCCCCAATGCTACAAGTACATAAGAAGGTTCTAATGAGGCTGATGTGCACGCTGAACCGGATGATACTGCTATTTCTTGATTAAATGTCATCATAAGGCCTTCTCCTTCAACGTGTTTGAAAGAAATGTTTGTTACATGTGGCATTCTGTGGTTCTGATCACCATTGACATATACTTCTTCCAAATTTGCAATTAGTCGGTTTTGTAGTTGGTCTCTTAAATCGGATAGTCTCTTCGCATCCGCTTGCATCTCTTCTTTTGCAAGTTTAGCTGCTTTTCCGAATCCGACGATTCCGGGAACGTTAAGTGTACCGGACCTCATGCCTCGTTCATGTCCGCCACCGTCCATTTGAGCTGTGACTTTAACTCGTGGATTTTTTCTACAAACATACAATGCTCCAACGCCTTTGGGGCCGTACATTTTATGACTTGAAAACGCCATTAGATGGACACCTACAGCTTTAGGATCAACATCGATTTTACCAACTGCCTGCGTTGCATCAGACATGAATAATACACCATGTTTCTTACATATATCGCCTATTGCTTTCATATCCTGAATGACACCAGTTTCATTATTAGCCCACATAATGCTAACTAAGATAGTTTCTTTCTTGATAGCCTTATCCAAAGCATCCAAATCTATTCGACCGTCATTATGAACATCCAAATAGGTAATTTCACCACCCATTTTCTCTATCTTTTTACAACTGTCTAAAACGGCTTTGTGTTCAGTTTTTGTTGTAATGATGTGATTGCCTTTTGAATGATACATTTCAAAAACACCTTTTAATGCAAGGTTATCCGCTTCCGTGGCACCGGATGTGAAAATGATCTCTTTGGGATCGACGTGGATTAAATCAGCTATTTGTTCACGAGCATAATCCACAGCTTCTTCAGCAACCCAGCCAAAAGGGTGATTGCGACTTGCCGGATTGCCCGGTTTTTCATAAAAATAAGGCAACATTGTATCAACAACTCTTGGATCAGTCGGTGTTGTTGCATTGTTGTCTAAATATATTAATCTTCTATTCATCTCTTATTTTTAAATAATCTAAATAAATTGGTGCAAATATAACCACAAAAATTGTATTATGTTTACAAAAGGTACAGTATTTGTTTCTACCTTTGTTTTTATACGGGTATGAATATGAGCGAAATAATAAAAGGTTTTCCTGAATATAAATATGCTGACTGGCAGGCTTCATTTTTGCAAGAGGTTGGTAATGAGTCTGTTAATAAGATGGTTTATGAGATTGATGGCATTGAATTTCAGCCCTTAGTGTCAGATGATATGCCTATTCCGAAGGGGTACTTACCTAAGAAAAATTCCAAAATATTCTTTGGTGAGTTTTTTGATTTAACGAGTGGAAATGTAAAAACTATCGATATTATTGAATCACTGAATAATGATTATGCTTCACCTGTTTTTAAAGTTGATGAGAAAACCGAATTTAAATTATTTGATGGAATTCAACTCAGTGCCATCAATGCTTCTTTTTATGCACATAATAATTCGTTTTCGAAATGGTTAGAATTTCTTACAACGTACTATGGGCAGGAAAGAGAGCATATACGCCTTTTTAATGCTGATATATCGGATGGTTTGCCTGGAAGACATTGTTTGAATTATGATGCGAGTGAAGCAGTTATTCCATTTATTCGGAAGTTGAATATAGTTGCTCAAGAGATTGATATTCAAGACTTACAGATAAATTTTGCTTTCAGTGGACAGTTTGTGCAGGATGTGATTAAAGCTAGAGCCATAAAAATTGCTTGGTTTAATATGTTGGCTTCTTTAAATATGGTGTTGGTTCCGTTTCATTTGGAAGTTTATTTGGCTTCAATATCTACCTATCCGGATTCGGTTATTTCACATACGATGCAAATTGTGTCGGCAACAATGGCGCAGGCTGATTCGATCATTTTTGATCACCATGTGGAAAGCAATGAAAGGAGAATATTGCGAAATGCTGGACATATTGCTTTGATAGAATCACAATTGGGCAAAGAAATTGACCCGATAGCAGGAAGTTATTTTATTGAATTTATTGCTTCTGAAATTGCAAAAAAGGCAATTGCAATGCATTGAAAAACAAATACATAATTGTTTTAATTAAAGTATTAGTTTAATCAATAGCTTATCCGGGATACATGATTATACCTTTATTCCAGATATTTTTTAAGGATTAAAGTTGAATTGGTTCCCCCAAAGCCAAAACTGTTGCTAAGTACAATGTTTAATTCTATATTCCTTGGATGCGTGATAATATCCAGCTTTTCTGAATGTTCATCTCCTTTTTTAAAATTTATATTGGGTGCCATAAAATTATGATTTAGCATTAAAACTGAATAAATTGTTTCACTTGCTCCTGCCATCCAACATTCGTGACCGGTCATTGATTTGGTTGAACTGACGGGGACACCTTTGTATCCAAAGACTTCGGCTATGGCTTCCGCTTCGGCGATATCACCTGCCGGAGTGCTTGTAGCATGTGCATTGACATAATCTATATCTTTGGAATCCA
This sequence comes from uncultured Saprospiraceae bacterium, assembly GCA_934699305.1. GTDB lineage: Bacteria > Bacteroidota > Bacteroidia > Chitinophagales > Saprospiraceae > Parvibacillus. The sequence continues at coordinate 3,907 of CAKUWM010000175.1, forward strand.
ATCCAGCCTGATCAAGCGCCATTTTCAAGGATCTCACTTGACCTTCTTTGCTTGAACCTGAGATGTGCTCACCATTTGAAGAGAACCCATAGCCAATGACTTCAGCCAAGATATTGGCTCCTCTTGCTATTGCACTATCGAGGGTCTCAAGAATAAGTGCAGCAGCGCCGCCTGCCGGAATAAGACCATCTCTATCTTTGTCAAAAGGGCGAGAAGCCAAAGTGGGATGATCTTCTCTGACAGAGAATGTCCCCAATCCATCGAAGCTTGCAAATGCATATATATTTACTTCTTGAGCACCACCACATAATATCATTTGTTGTAGGCCTTGTTTGAGTAAAAGATATCCAATACCTATTGAGTGTGAGCCGCTCGCACATGCAGCGCTCAATGTGAAATTTACACCCTTTAGTGAGAATATTGTCGATAAATTCATATTAACAGTTGAATTCATGGACTGAAAAATAGCACCGGAACCCAAGAGGGTAGTGTCTTTTTTTTCTTTAACGAGATTGATGGAATCATAGACCGGCTTTACTGTACTGTCATTGCCAAAAATGATTCCACATTGGCGGTCTTGTATAATGTCTTCCGTTATTTTGGCTTGTTCAAAGGCTTCCAAAGCAGCTATATAAGCATACTCACCCTCCTCAGGTAGCATGATACGAGCTCTTCTGTCCAACATCCCTTTTAATTCAGGCCTTGGAACCAAGCCAACCAAACCGGAGCGGTACCCAAAATCCTTCCTTTCCTGATCAAAAATAATACCGGAACGACCGGTTTTTAATGATTCCAAAACCGACTGTTGATTCAATCCAATGCATGAATATATTCCCATTCCGGTTATCACAACTCTATTCATATCTTTCTATTTAATATAAGTAAGCAAATTTGAATGTTTCTAATTGTTTGCAATATTTAATTACCTTGATTTTATTAAATAATTTTTAAACCGAATTCAACAGTAAAGGTTTTGAAAAACCGTATTGTGCTGATTATTAGTCCGATACGGATGTGCAAATAACATCAATGGTTTCTTTAAATCATTGATTACGGTTCGTAATTCGATTCTGCATTTGTCTAATACGGAATGTGGGTTAAAAAAATTTGTTTTATGCATTTTGAAAATATAAATAAGCCTTTTAGAAACGGTATATTAGTTCCAAGCTAAAAGCATTGTTGTTAAATCTGGACTTTAGACCTTTTGACCATCCATAAGGACAAAAATGATATGAAGCCTCCAGGCCGATATAATTTTTTCGGAAACAAGGTGTTAAGATCAGAAGTCCAATATTGCTATGTAATGTGTTGATATCATAGGAATTAGTGACTTCGTCGATCGGATTATAAATTTTTACTCCGGTGAAAATGGCTTCGTATCCAAGTCCAAATTTAGGATATAAGAATATATTTTTGATGTCAGAATATTGATACATAATATTGATATTCAAGTTAAGACCTACTTTCGAATCGACTAAATAATTATTTCCGAGAGCAACAAAATTGTATTTTCTATCTCCTTGCATGATTCGGCATCTTATTTGAAATTCTATCATCCATTTAGCGGCAATAGGAGAGTTTAAGCCTATTCCCATCGAAGGGTTAGCTCCAATATATTGTCCTTCATCCATGCTGTTGTAAATGCCGGAAAATAGCTGGAAGCCCATTTTTTGACTTGCAAGATATCTTTTGTCATCATTATGAAAATTACGAACGAATGAATTGATGTATTCTTTCTTTTTTGATTCCTTTTCAAAGCTTCTCATATCTCCGGTAAATAATATACATGTCAGTTTTTCATCATTTGCCAAATCTGTTCTTGAATATATTTTCTTTGCTATATTGGCAAGTGTTGAATCCAGTGGGTGCCTGAGCGGGATGTAATTAAAATACGTTCTATATTCTTGAAAATAAAATTGGTAAAGATCGTCATCACTATATTGCATACGGTATTTATAGACAAAATGAAAATCCGACTGAAAATATTCTTTTATGGCTTCTTCCTGCTTAATACCTGCAAATAAGGCAACCAGAATTGCTGCCCGAGAATTAATTTCATTGGCCCCACAGGTTTCTTTCCATTGATCAATAAGTTGATAGGATTCTTGCCATTTGGATTGTAAAATTAAGGTGTTTAATGAATTGGCCAATGGGATAGATAGCGAATCACACTTAATGGTATCTTTCTGAAAAGATGTCAGGTTGGTAGATAATGCAGACAAACTGGTCGCCATGCCAATTACACTGATAAATATTTTTAAAAAACCATTTCTTAGCATTGTCAAAAATAGAAAATTTTGAAGAATTTG
>CAKUWM010000176.1 GCA_934699305.1 uncultured Saprospiraceae bacterium
TAACCCATATTATTTCTAACAATTAAATATTCACAATTAATATTTAAATTAAATAGATATTTAATGTATTCTTTTTAAATGCATCTACAAAATATCCTACAAAAGTTTTGTTTTTCTTATTTTGCGCCTTAATATGGGACCAAACAAGAAAATTTGTATTGTCACACCTGTCTTTAATGACTGGGAATGCCTTGAAATCCTATACAAGGAATTACTTGAGGTGTTTAACGGCTTGCCGCATACTTTTTCATTATTAGCGGTAAATGATGGAAGCACACAAAAAATTCCGGAGCATTTTCAAGTTGAACATGCTACTGAGCTTAATAAAACAATTAAATTAAGTGATAAGGACATTTATATTTTAAATCTTCAAAGAAATTTGGGTCACCAAAAAGCAATAGCATGTGGCATATCCATTGTAAACGATATATTCAATCCGGACTATGTAATCGTTATGGATTCCGATGGAGAAGACAAGCCTACTGACATCATCAAACTGATAGATGCTGACCAGAACGGAGAGAAAATAATATTTGCACAACGACGAAGCCGTCAAGAAAGCTATTTATTTAAGTATATGTACCAAATTTACAAGGTCGTATTCAAAATATTGAGCGGCTATGTCATTTCATTTGGTAATTTTGTTTTAATTCCCAAAAACCAACTTTCACATTTGGTTTTTATATCAGAAATATGGAATCATTTCCCGGGCGGGATTATGCGTTCCAGGATACCCTATATCAGTGTACCCATAGATCGAGGGAGAAGGTATCAGGGACAATCCAAGATGAGTTTGGTTTCATTAGTACAACATGGTATAAGCAGCATTACGGTCAACATAGACATTGTTTCTGTTAGATTATTGTTGTTTTCGGTTGCTTTAATGTTTATTACTTTTGCCATGTTTTGCATTTTAATATGCTTGAAGTTATTTGGCAGTTATGCCATCCCCGGCTGGACATCAACTATTTCAATTGGTCTATTGATGATTATGTTACAATCTTTTTTCTTTTCATTATTGCTCACCTTTATGGTTTTAAATGCAAGGGTTCAAAAGAATTTTATCCCGGCTCTCAACCATTTGGATTACATTCGCTCTCTTAATCAATATAAATTAAATGTCTAATATCGAATATATTGGTAATGAATTAGAGCTTTTTAAGTATGCCCGCAACTGGAAGTCTTATTATAGCACGGCTATTGAAGCATTTATCAAAGGTGATGTCTGTGAGGTGGGTGCCGGTCTTGGTGGAACAACTACGGCTCTTATTAATGCGAATACCAATTCATGGCTTGCTATAGAGCCGGATGAGGAATTATCATCTCAAATTGAAACCGAGCTAATCGGAAATCCATTTGCACATAAAGTCACAGTTCTGCATGGCACATTAGATGATGTTCCAGAGAATATGTTGTTTGACACCATTTTATATATCGATGTAATTGAGCATATTGAGCATGATTTAAGGGAATTTGAAAATGCCGTCAAGAAATTAAAAAAAGGCGGGCATCTTATAATACTTGTACCGGCTTTCAATTGGTTATACAACGAATTTGATAAAAATATCGGTCATTACAGGCGTTACAACAAGGAGATGTTGAATGCTTTAGCCAAGGACACAGAAATGTCGAAGGTAAAGTTAGAATACTATGATTGCTTGGGGCTTTTCGCGTCTGTTGTAAATAAATTATTTTTAAAAAAACCTGTCCCGTCTCCTGAAAACATAAGATTGTGGGACAAAAACCTAATACCACTTTCCAAGATTATTGATCCGATTATTTTCAGACTATTTGGAAAATCATTAATTGGAATCTGGAAAAAGTAATTTATATCCATAAATACAAATATTAAATGGAAGCAAAAGAAAATGTTATTATGAATTGGAGTTATAAGGAAGACCTTTTCAAAAAATTATTTATTGGACTTTCATTTCTACTATTAATCGGTATGCCCATTCTCAGTTTTGATTTCGGAATTACCGGAGATGAGCTTGTGCACAAACAGAACGGAGAAAATGTCCTAAAATATCTTCAGTCAGGTGGAGTTGATACAACTTATCGCACATATAAGAATTTGTATTTATACGGTGCATTATTTGATGCAAGTGCTGCCATGGTTTATGAAAATATGCCAAAGTCAGACCCTTATACAATCAGGCATTTCTTGAATTCATTATTTGGAGCAGGATTGATGATTTTTACCGGATTATTGGCAAGACAATTGAGTCGGAGTTGGTTGGTAGCATTTTTAGCCATGTTATTGACAGTTTTATCGCCAAGAATATTTGGTGACAGCATGAATAATCCCAAGGATATACCATTTGCTTTGGCTTATGTCATGTCTATATTAGGAATTATCCGATTCAACTCATTTTTACCAAAGTGGAATTGGAATGCAGCCATTTTCTTGGGCTTATCCATATCTATGGCGCTAAATATACGTGTCGGCGGTTTACTGCTCATGGCATATTTTGGATTATACACGCTTACCAACCTTTATATCAAGCGAAAAAAGTTTAAAGAATCAGGGCTTAATGTAATAGCCTTATTAGGAAAATCCATTGCTTTAGGAATTATTTCATTTTTTCTGGGATTGATATTTTTTCCTTATTCACATTCCGCTCCTATTACAAATACACTCAGTGCCTTGAAGGTAATGTCTAATTTTGACGTAGCAATAAGGATGCTTTTCGAAGGTAGAGCTTTGTGGTCAGATGAAATACCATGGTATTATATCCCTAAATGGTTGAGCATGGCGATTCCGATCAGTGTGTTGATTGGATTTGTTTTGTTTTTTGTCCGTCTAAAATCCATTGTCAAAGCAAATCATTGGTTACCCATTGCATTTGTTGGGTTTGTCGGGATTTTCCCTGTCGTTTATGCAGTATATAAGCACAGTTCTTTATACGATGGTATCAGGCATTTTATGTTTTTAATGCCAATGATCAACGTTTTAGCGGCTATGGGCTGGGCAATGCTCATTTTTTCATTTTTAAAAACCAAGTTTAAATGGGTTGCTCCTGCATTGTTGGGTATCCTTTTATTGTTGCCATTACGCTTTATGATCGCCGCACACCCCAATGAATATATTTATTTTAATGAGTTGTCAGGTGGTATTAAAAAAGCCTATGGCGAATATGAAACAGATTATTGGATGAATTCGATGAAGGAATTGTCCCTTTGGTTGACAAAGAATGATGAAAGAATAAAAAAAGGGGAACAAGTTATTGTATGTACTAATAGTATAGATCCTGTAAAACACTATTTTGAACGGTATGCGCCAAATGTGAAGGTTTTATATGCTTCCTTTAAAAATAGATATAAGCAAAAAGCAGATTATTATTTGTCTATACCGAGATTTATTGATAGTGATTTAATCAAAAACGGTTCGTGGCCACCTCAAGAATTGATCCATTCTGTAAAAGTCGATGGTGTTATGGTAGGCGCATTATCCAAATATATGGACACATTGACTTATGCGGGATTGAATACATTGAAAACCATGAATCTCACCCAGGCAAAGCAATACTTCCTGGGTGCAGTAATGCGTGATAGCAAAAATGAAATAGCATTAACCGAATTAATCAATTCTTATATAAACATGGACTCTTTAGGTCAGGCTAATGTATGGGCTGACAAAGGTTTAGCTTTAGCTCCAAATTATGAAGATTTTCTATTAGCCAAAGGACTTATCCTGATAAGGCAAGGAAATATTAGGGGAGCATACGATTACATAGAGCAATGTAAAAAATTGAATAAACGCAATGTAACTGCTTTCTTCTATAGTGCGATGATTATGGATAACCAGAAAAATTATAGTGCCGCACTTGATGACTTACAAAGAGTTATCGAGCAAGCTCCGAATTTCAAACAAGCTTATTTATTAGGTGCTCAAATTATGCAAAATAGCGGGAATCCGGATGCCGCAGCAAAATACATGCAATATGCCAATCAGTTAAAATAAAAGTGTTGAAAGAGAATAAATTAAGCATACTTACCGCAAAAAAAGAAAAAGCACTTCTCGGAGGTGGACAAAAAAGAATAGATAGCCAACATTCAAAAGGCAAATTGACTGCTCGTGAGCGAGTTATGTTGCTTCTGGATAGAAATACCTTTGAAGAAATAGGGCAATTAGTGGAACATCGATCTATAGATTTTGGATTAGATCAAGAGGTTTATCCGGGAGATGGTGTAGTTACCGGCTTTGGGAAGATTGATGGTAGGTTAGTTTACGTTTATTCTCAGGATTTTACTGTATTTGGGGGTTCACTTTCGGAGACTCATGCCGAAAAGATATGTAAAATAATGGACCTTGCTGTTAAAAACGGCGCCCCAATTATTGGACTCAATGATTCAGGTGGAGCAAGAATTCAGGAAGGAGTAAATTCCTTAGGCGGCTATGCAGATATCTTTTATCGAAATACCAGAGCAAGTGGTGTAATTCCTCAATTGTCAGCTATTATGGGGCCTTGTGCCGGTGGTGCTGTATATAGTCCTGCTATAACAGACTTTATAATAATGGTCGAACAAACGTCCTATATGTTTGTCACAGGACCCAATGTTGTAAAGACAGTTACCAATGAAGATGTGACTGCCGAAGAGCTGGGTGGTGCTATATCTCATGCAACCAAGTCGGGTGTAACACATTTGACCGCTGTTGATGATGTGGATTGCATTAACAAGTTAAAACAATTATTAAGCTATATACCTCAGAACAGTGTTGATCTGCCTTTTGACTTTCCTTACATTGGTGGAAACGAAATACGCGAACAGTTGAATTCGATTGTACCGGAAGACAGTAATAAGCCCTATGACATGAAGGATGTAATCAAGGAAATTGTTGACACGGAAAGTTTCTTTGAGATACACACCGAGTTTGCAGAGAATATTGTTGTAGGCTTTGCACGTCTTGCGGGTAAGTCTATTGGTATTGTAGCAAATCAGCCAATGAGTTTAGCCGGAGTGTTGGATGTAGATTGTTCTATAAAGGCAGCACGTTTTGTCAGATTTTGTGACTGTTTCAACATACCTTTGCTTGTTTTGGTTGATGTACCGGGTTTTCTACCTGGCACTGATCAGGAATGGAATGCTATCATCACTAATGGTGCAAAATTACTCTACGCCTTCAGTGATGCTGTCGTTCCAAGAATAACTGTTATCACACGCAAAGCTTATGGTGGTGCCTATGATGTCATGAACTCAAAACACATCGGTGCTGACCTCAATTATGCATGGCCGTCCGCTGAAATCGCTGTTATGGGAGCCAAAGGCGCTAGTGAAATTATCTTCAAAAAAGAAATATCTTCCTCCGATGACCCTATTTCTAAGGCAAAGGAAAAAGAAGAAGAATATTCTGACAACTTCAGCAATCCTTATCGCGCTGCTGCAAGAGGATTTATTGACGAGGTGATAGAGCCCTCAATAACCCGAAAAAAATTAATTACCGGCTTTGCTATGCTTCAAAACAAGACAGAGACACAGCCTCGACGGAAACATGGTAATATGCCATTATGATTAGTTTTCAATTGCTTTAGACGCAATAATATCATGCCCATTTCCTTAATTGGTTGATTAACGCCTTCATATCTTTGGGCAAGGGAGCTTGAAAAGAAACCTGCATCCCGGTTATAGGATGCTTAAATACCAATGACGATGCATGTAAGGATGTTCGTGCAATAAGTGGTATCTCTTCCTGATACTTGGATGTATGAAGATTATACAACTTTATATCTTTTATATAAATAGCCTCATTCTTCCCATATAATTTATCCACCAAACAGGGATGCCCCAGGTATTTAAAATGTACTCTGATCTGATGCATCCGCCCAGTCATAATTCCGGCTTCGACCAAACAACACATCTTAAACCGGTCCAGCACTTTATATGTAGTAATGGACAACTTTCCATGTTTATCCACCTTCATCTTACCCGGATTTTGAGGATCAGGCATTAATCCTGTTTTAATAGTCCCTTCTTCTTCAGATAAGTTACCTGCAACGACTGTCAAATATATCTTCTCAACGTTGCGTTCTTGAAACATCTGACTTAGCGCTGCATGAACATCTGGTGTTTTTGCGAAGCAGACAATACCGGACGTTTCCCTGTCCAATCGATGAATAGTGAATATTTTGCTAAACCGTTGAGTCAACATATCTTGAAGATTAGGCTTATCCGGGTTATGT
>CAKUWM010000177.1 GCA_934699305.1 uncultured Saprospiraceae bacterium
AGGCTATTCAATTAGATTAGCCTCTTTTTAATTTTTATAGATTTAATATTTTTGTAGTTTGAATTGCTTATCCACAAAACAATAATTTCCATTATGAAGATAAAGAATTTAAGTAAACATATCCTTTATTTATTGGGTCCCGGGATTTCATTATATTCAAAAATTATACTGCGATTTAGAAAGCGATATACACCCTTTACATTGAAGTTTTTTGGAAAAAATATTTCCGTATTAGATTCGGGCTCATTTCTTGGGGTTTATCAAGAAATATTTGTCAATGAAATATACAAATTTACACCCTCCAGTAAAAAGTCGAAGCCCATTATCATCGATTGTGGCTCACATATAGGCGTATCCATCATGTATTATAAAAGATATTTGCCTGATTCTGAAATTATTTCTTTTGAGGCAGATCCCGATATATACCAAGTTTTGAAGAATAATATAGAGTCGGTAAGTCTAAAAGATATTCAGTGTCATAATAAAGCAGTCTGGGATAACAATGATGGAATACAGTTTACCAAAGAAGGTGGAGCCTCTGGTACAATCAGCACTTTTCGGCCGGAGACTCAAGATAATATCGTCGTCATCCCCACTGTCAGACTTAAAAATATTTTGGAAGAATTTGAAAGTATTGATTTTCTGAAAATGGATATCGAAGGTGCAGAAGTAGAGGTAATGCGGGATTGCGCCAATAGTTTAGATAAAGTGGAAAGAATATTTATTGAATATCATTCATATAAGGATAGAAATCAGGAATTGGACGCATTACTAACTATTTTGAATAAAAATAACTTCAGATATCACATTACCGAGGCTTATGCTTCGGTTCACCCATTTGTTCATGTAGAGCCAATGATGGGAATGGATTTGCTTTTGAATATTTACGCATGGAAGTAAATAATAATTTTGATGATGCATATAAAAAAAGTGTATCCTTCAAATGGACAATATATCAGTATTGTTTGGGCAGCTGAAAATTTTTTATTTTATTAGGAGAACAATTTTGTGTCGCATTTCAGTTCAAGATTTATCACAATCATATTAATTGGTTACCAAGAAACTGTTTGATGATGAATACTCAATTAGAATAAATTATTATTTATAATTAAACCATATAAGGATAAAGACTACTACTCACAAGGGAGAGGTGCATAATTTGTCATTAATGTTTTTATATTTGCAGTTGGAATATTAGGCATTGTGTGATTAGAACGAATCGATGATGCCTTTTTTAATGACTAATTAAAACCTATGAAGAGAGTTGTTATTACCGGACTTGGTGCCATTACACCTATTGGAAATAATTTGGAAGAATATAATGAAGGGTTGAAGAGGGGGCAGAGTGGCGCCGGACCTATTACAAGATTTGACGCCAGCAACTTTAAGACGAAATTTGCTTGTGAGGTTAAAAATTTCAATCCTGAAGATTTTATAGACCGAAAAGAAGTACGGCGGATGGATCTCTTCACGCAATTTGCAATGGTTTGTTCTGACGAAGCCTTGGCTGATAGTAAATTGTTGGAAAGTGATTTAGATTTAGATAGAATAGGAGTGATATGGGGCTCCGGAATAGGTGGATTGCGTTCATTGGAAGCGGAGATTGAGACATTTGCTACCGGCAATGGAATCCCGCGATTCAACCCATTTATGATACCAAAGATGATATCAGATATCGCTCCCGGATATATTAGCATTAAGCATGGGTTTAGAGGTATTAATTATGGCACAGTCTCTGCGTGTGCTTCTGCGACACATGCGATGATGAATGCCTTTGATTATATTCGCTTAGGTAAGGCAGATGTTATAATAACCGGTGGTTCGGAAGCGGCTATTACGGCTACCGGAATGGGTGGATTTAGCGCGACAAAAGCCCTGAGTGAAAGGAATGATGATTATTTGACAGCATCCAGACCATTTGATCTTGAAAGAGATGGGTTTGTCTTGGGTGAAGGAGGAGGATGCCTTATATTTGAAGAGTACGAACATGCTAAAGCCCGTGGCGCAAAGATCTATGCTGAAGTCATGGGATGTGGAGCCACTGCGGATGCACACCATATTACTGCGCCTCATCCGGAAGGTCTTGGTGCTAAAAATGTAATGCGTATGGCGCTGGCCGATGCCGGATTGACTCCGGAAGTAATTGATTATATCAATGTTCATGGGACATCTACGCCTTTAGGTGATATTGCTGAAACAACAGCTATCAAATACATTTTTGGAGATCATGCCTATAAGTTGAACATTTCTTCAACAAAGTCCATGACAGGTCACTTATTGGGTGGAGCCGGTGCTATCGAAGGCATAGCAAGTGTTCTGGCACTTCGGGATCAGTATGTTCCACCTACAATCAATCATTTTACGGATGACCCTGATATCGATTCAAAATTAAACCTTACCTTTAACACAGCGCAACACAGGAAAATAGACTTTGTAATGAGTAATACATTTGGCTTTGGTGGACACAATGCCTGTATTATTTTAAAAAAGCACATTATGTAAATTATAGTTGTGAAAGGAATATTTAAAATAATAAACCTATTTTTTTCTAAGAATAAAGATTTTACGAAGAAGCTGACTGCTATGCTCGGATACACGCCGGCACACCTCAATCTGTATATTCAGGCTTTTATGCATAAGTCAAATTCAGTGCAGGTCAATGGTCATCGCCAACACAATGAAAGACTGGAGTTTCTTGGTGATGCTATGCTCAATGGCATTGTCGCCGAATACCTCTATAAAAAATATCCCAATGGTGATGAAGGCTTCCTTACTAAAATGCGCTCCAAAATCGTTAAACGCAAAACCTTAGATGCCATCGGTATCAAGATGGGTATTGACGAGATTATGACGATAATGAATAAGACACATATAAGTAAGTCCATGCTCGGCAATGCGGTCGAAGCATTGATAGGGGCTATTTATATGGAAAATGGGTATGCTTTTACCCGAAAATTTATTGTAATACATATTTTGCGAAAATATCTGGATATCCATAAACTGGAGCTCTTAGATGACAACTTTAAAAGTAGGCTTCTGGAATGGTGTCAAAAGAATGGTAAAGACATCAATTATGAAGTGATTTCTAAGTACAAAACCGATAAAAGAGACCGATTCAAAATATCGGTTGTAGTAGGCGGTGAACATATTGCCGAAGCCGACGACTTTAATAAAAAGAATGCAGAACAAATAGCTTCTGAGAAAGCTATGCTCAAATTAGGAATCCTCAATTTAGAAGAAACGGAAATTCCGGTGCTGTGATGCTAATCCCCGGATATTCGGAAACTGACTGGAAAGATTTTATATTTAATCCCAAGCGTTTAAAAAAAATGCAAGAAGGAGCTTCGATCATTCGCTCTTTTCTTCAGTCAGCCCTCAGTAATGGACTACTTAACGGCAATGTATGGTCTGAAGAAAATTTGAACGAGCTTTCAACTCGACTGGTAGATACCCAAATTCCTTCTGCTGCAAGGAAATTTAAATCACTTGCAAAGCTACAACTCGATTCGGACTCCCTTCCTCTCATACGATTTGAACTTACTAATATGGGTAATCTGGCTCATTTACTTCAAGATTTCGATAAACTTTCCTTATCGAGTAAATTACATGTATGGCAGTATTGTGGAGGAATATTGCCAAAGGAAAAAGTCCTTAATCAACAGGGTATTAAAGATAAGTGGGCAACAAAATATATACACATCAGCCGCGAAGATAGTTTAGTCGCTCGCAAAACATGGTTTCATGGCTTTAATTCCGGATTCTGGGTATATACCATGGATTACAGTTTTGGTAATCAACCCCTTCCTCCCGGGTATAAAATTGGCTTAAACGCCGAATTTGTAGCAAAATTTTATCCCGGATTAATGCCTGGACGAATTTTGGAAGATAACAATTTTAATTCGGCAATGCCTGAAGTTAAAATGGAATTGAAATTTGAAAGTATAACTGAGATGAATGTTTGGATTGCCAGGGCTTTCAACATTGACCCTATTTTAAACGAGTTTGTTGTTCAGCTAACTGATATTCGATTGATGGTTAATCAAGAACAATTCTACATCGTTGATAAAGATCGTAAATGGATAGAAATAAGCACATTAGAGACTTCTTCATTTTTTAATACAGATAAATTATTGACTATGTATGCTAATTATGGAGGAATGTGTCAGTCCATGTCGCTGATGTTCTCTAAAGGGAGATTTTATTTGCTTAATTAATGAAATTTCACTTTTTTTTAAAAGAAAAAACATCATAAATAGCAGAATAATAGATGATTACAATTATAATAAAAATATATATTATAAAATTTTATATAAATCAGGCAACGGAAGACTCTTTATTTCCGTAATATAGATATACTCGTTTGATTTTAGTGCTCATTCTAAGTTCTAAGACGGCGCAAGAGCTGTTTTAGAACTTTAGAGTGACCAGGTTGTTTAAGTAAGAATTATTAACTATTCTCCATAAATAATAATTTGCCATGAAAATTTTAACACAAATCGTATTAACAGGTGGGTTGATTTTAAGTATTTTGAGTACAACAGTTTTTGCTCAAAATGAATCTTCTTCGACTACAATATTGGGCGACATTACGCATCGTGGCAAACTTATAGGCAATCATTTTTATACCAATAAGACGATCAAAGTCGTTCATTCCAATAAGAAACAGGATGTAAGTTTAGAACTAGGCTCTACATACAGTTTTTCTGCTCCTGAAGAAGAAGCATATCAATATCAATTGACCAGCGATTATGATTTTCTGTCAGGCGTAAATGTAGGTGATATCATATCAATAATTAACCAAATTACTAAAAAAAAGATATTGACCGACCCTATTAGCTTAATAGCAGCTGATGTGAATAACGATGGTAAAATTTCGGTTTCAGATATTGTTGAAATGCGTAAGTTGATTCTGGGAAAGACCGATGCCTTCTCATCCGGTAAATCTTGGAAGTTTATCGATGCCACATTCCCCTTATTTGCCAATAATTGGTACCTTGCCAATGAAATCGTTACATCCTCAGTATCCAATAATTTTTACAATGAATTTACAGTTATCAAGATGGGTGATGTAATTGGGAGGGTTGTTGCATATAATCAATCTCTAACACAAAGAAGTGAAATTCCGGACTTTAATATTGAGTATTCTATACAAAATGGAATAAGAAAGGTTGATTTGTATCTTAATAATTATAATGCTGATGGAGTTCAAGTTACTTTCAGAATAGATCCCTCTGTTAAAATTTCACATTTTCATCCATCTCTTGACGCATTAGACTATACTTTATTGGATAATGGGAGAGCTGTGAAATTGCTATTGACTTCTGATAAGTTGAAAGAAATAGGCAAGGATGCCATTCTTTCATTTTCAAGTTATGATACCGGAACTCCATGTCCACAAATGATTGCTTTGGACGAAGAGCAAAATAATCTGATAGTTGATTGTTTGGGATTATACACTTTACCTGTATTGCGTTTCCAAGAGAAGATCATGCAAAGGATGAATTTGAATCCAACTGTTTTCAATGATAGAACAAATATTGTACTTTCCACAAACACACCACAAGATCTGATTTTATCAATTTTTCAAGCCGATGGTAATTTGGTTTATCAAAAATCGTGGAAGTCATTTTTAGGTGAAGAATCATTTACCCTCGATAGAGATGAATTATGCAAAAGTGGATCGTATTTTTATCAACTTTCAGGCAATCAACATAAAGAAGTCGGAAAGTTTGTTGTAATAGATTAAATTTATTGAATTATTTGTTCCAATCCATATTTCTTAAAACTGTATGATATAGGGCATTAATACCGAAAAGGGATAAATTAATGTGCTATTTAGCCTTTTGTTTCTATAGAGTTATAAGTCTGCTGACTTAATGTATTTGGATGTATTCAGTATGTCAACCGTTAATGCCTTTTAAATATTCCGGATTAATTTTAACAAAAGTTTGATTAAATTATCAAAATAATTGCCTTCAAAATTGTGTTTTTAAGATTGAAGCCGTTTAAAATGGTATCTTTGCCATCTATATTCACACAGATAATTGAAATTATTTCTATGTCAAAATATTATTTATCTATATTTTTCTTACTAATAATACCTGCCTGGTTGACCTCGCAAAAAACGTATGTTTCGACCAAAGACTCTGACGCCAAGGCTATTTCGGC
>CAKUWM010000178.1 GCA_934699305.1 uncultured Saprospiraceae bacterium
AGCTTACATTATGTACAATATGGATTTATCGTTTTCAGTTTGTAAAAATATATCAAGGGATTAAATATTCATAATAACAAAATGAATTTTGAATATTTTAAAAACATGAAAAATGATTTGTAAATATAGATAAAAATTAAAATATTATATACAAATATAAAGTAAATAGAAAATATTTGTTGAGGAAAGGTGGATTGTGTGAATGGAAAATTGTGAATGAGGGTGGGTTGAAATTATCCCTTTAAAGAAAAAGAGTGGAGCTGGAGGGATTCGAACCCTCGTCCAGAGAAAGCGCCTGAAAGCTTTCTACATGCTTAGTTTTTCATTGGATTTTCGAGTCGGGACAAGTGGAAAAACGCACCTAATCCAAACCTTAGTTCCTTAATCTCGAAATAGTTGCGGAACATAACTATTTCTTGCCTGATGAGTTGTGACATGCGACATTACCCGGTATCAGGCTACAGGTAAATTGCATGAAGGCTTACTTAATCTTCCAGATTAGGCAGCCAAAGCGAAGTTAGATTCGCCAATTATAGTTTCAATAGCACTTTGTTAAAGAAGGTAGCCATCATACTCCTGCATGCTTACTAACCGATCATAACTCTCCTGTCGATTCCGGTCAGCCCCATATTTTTCAAAGAACGTATTGAATAAACCATATTCTTGTTGTAAAAGTTCAACCGTTTTTAATATTTTTATTTCCCAATTGTCTCAACAAATTAACCCGGGTTCAGCAATTGAGGTTTTACAGAGCCGAAAAGTGCTGATTATGAGGGATATCCCGATTTAAGAATCGTTTCTATGGTTTTTTAAAATCATTGATTATGAATCCTATATCGATTCAATACCGATTTGACTTTTAATATAGACCAAATAATGGAAAAGAAACATTGGTCTATTTAAAAGTATCAGCGGTATTACGATTGTAAAACAATAAAATAGTTTGGTCTATTTTATTGTTACAATTCGTATAACATTTTCAAATGCGTAAAGTGGATTAAAAGTCCAATCCTATATTTTAAAATAAATTAGATGAATAAGTATATTTCCCTGTGCGGTCTGGTATTTTTGATATCAATATTTTTATCTTCTTGTCTAACAACAAGCAATAATTACGATAAGGTGATGCCCGGAATATGGCGTGGTGAATTGTATCTTGATGAAAGTAATCCGATGTCCCGTAATATTTCAAAAGTGGGCAATGAACAAGATATATCTCTGAAAAATGCTTTCACGGAAGGCGTGTTGCCTTTTAATTTCGAAGTGAGTTACAAGGATGATAGTATGATGATTGACCTTATAAACGGTAAGGAAAGGGTTCGTGCTGAAGAGACATTTTTTGGATTTAACAAGAAAAGCGGAAAAGATACCTTGCGAATTAACTTTGTTGCTTTTGACACCTATTTACGGGCGGAGATTGAAGATGGTGTAATGACAGGAGCATGGTATAATCCCCGAAAAAATTGGCGAATTCCTTTCAGAGGTATAGCAGGAAAAGATTACAGATTTACTTTGATGAAAGATACACCCAAGGTGGATATTTCCGGGAAATGGCAGATGGCATTTAAATTTGAATCAAGAAAAGATACGATGATAGGACAATTTGTCCAGAAGGGAAATTATTTGACCGGAACATTTGCTTCGCCAACAGGTGATTATGGATATTTAGAAGGTACAGTGCAGGGTGATAAAGTTTTGCTTAGTGGATTTAATGGAGGTTGGGCTTATTTGGTAACCGGAAAAGTGGACAATATCAATCAAATGGAGGGATTATTTTACTCGGGACTTACGGGTAGAGCAACCTGGACAGCTATAAGACAGGACAATGCTCAATTGCCTGATGTTAGCATCAATTTTAAAGCAACAGAGGGATCTTTGGCTCAATTTGCCTTTGAAGATGAAAATGGGAAATTGATTAACTTGCGCGATCCTCAATTCGAAGGAAAAGCTAAAGTTATTGCCATTACCGGAACCTGGTGTCCTAATTGTAAAGACGAGGCAAGATTTTTAACCGAATATCTAAAGCAGCATTCCAATCAAGATGTAGCGGTAATAGGACTTGCATTCGAAGCTTATAAAGATACGGCTAAAGTCCGTTCCTTAATAAGAAATTACCGCAAAGTACTTCAATTGCCTTATCCTATATTGTGGGCAGGTATGGCCGACAAAGAGGCATATAAACAAGTGCCCTTTATTTCTAAAATAGAGGCTTATCCGACCATGATTTTCTTGGATAAAAACAATCGTGTAGTGAAGGTTCATTCTGGTTTCAGTGGGCCCGCTACAGATGAATATGAGAGCTTCAAAAAAGAATTTGCCGCAGAAATTGAAAAATTGGTAAACCTATGAAAACCATACTGATAACCGGCGCTACTTCAGGTATTGGAAGAGCGACAGCAACCTTATTGAATCGATCTTTTAATTGTAGGTTGATTCTAACCGGTCGTCGTGCTAATCTTTTGAATGAGATTAAGGAGAATCTTGAATCACAATCGCGTAATTTGATATTTGCCTATTCGTTTGATATCCGGGATTTGGACGCTTGCCTAAACTTTTGGGAAAATTTACCTGACGACCTGAAAGTCATAGATGTATTGATTAACAATGCCGGATTGGCAAAAGGGCTGGATGAGATTCATAAAGGATCTTTTGAGCATTGGAATCAAATGATTGACACTAACTTAAAGGGATTGTTACACATGACACGATTAATCAGTCCTGGTATGGTTGAAAGGAAGAGCGGTCATATTTTAAACCTTGGATCGACAGCAGGAAAAGAAACTTATCCCAAAGGCAATGTTTATAATGCTACTAAATTTGGCGTTGAAGCTTTGACAAAAGCGATGCGCATGGACTTGTATCCTTACGGCGTCAAGGTATCTTCAGTTAGCCCGGGAGCAGTGGAAGACACTGAGTTTTCATTGGTTCGCTTTGATGGCGATGCACAAAGAGCAAAGATTTATGAAGACTTTACGCCACTTAATGCGAATGATGTTGCCGAAATCATATATTTTATCATATCTCGTCCGTCTCATGTCAATATTCAAGATGTTCTGGTTACTTCGACTCAACAGGGCAGTGCAATGTTGATTGACAGGTCGGGTCGAAAGCCTTAGTCAACGTCAATCTGATATCTTGAGGTAAGGACTGACTTTATCGAGCCACTCCTTTGTAAAAGCTCCTGTTTTGATTAAATCGGCAACTTGTAAATACGCACCATGATTATTCCTATAGTTTACGATGATTTGGGCTTCCTTAGCTTTGATATAAAAATGTTTGGCTAAAGTATGTGCATCGGAGGTGTTGACGTTAATTTGAGTAGGCGGAGTAGAAAATCGAATAAAACCGGATATTTTGTTGAAAATTGAGTCGGGTAAGTTATAAGTAGCTTTAATTTGATCTATACAACTAAAGCCACCTAATTTATTCCGCCAATTGAGTATAATATGGGCATAATACTTACCGATGCCCGGTAACTCTATCAATTGTGCCTCTGTTGCAATATTTATGTCAATGGGTTGATATACTTTTTCTGGTTTCCTGTGTATCGTTTTTGAAGAATGTGCAGCTTGGTTGAAAATCAAAAACGGTTGGATTTTGGCGTATGTTTTTTCATCCATAGCATATAATTTTAGGAGATCTTCGGGTTTTTTATATACAAATCCGGACTTTCTAAAATTGATTAAGCCATTAATAATTTTATTAGGAAAACCCATCAATTGTAACTCATGGTGTGATATCAAATTGGGGTCAAATGGTTGTAAATTCAGGCTGGATTTGACATTTTTGTTTTGCCTTTTACCAATGTTGTGATGTGGGGAGAATGCGTTATTTTCCTTATTAATGGATAAAGAATATTGAGAACGTATGAGATTTAACTGGTTTTGCGTAAGCCCATATACCTTTTCAACTTGATTCCAGTGTCTAAAACCTCCTATCTTATCACGGTAATGGATGATTCTGCTTGCCATTTTTTCAGGAAATCCGGAAGCGATGAGATCGTCTTGCGTGATTTGGTTAATATCACCATGTATGGCAACTTTATCTACCGGTTGATTGAAAGGAATTGTATTGTTTTCGATTGGATAGGAGTTGCTAAAGATATCCGATTTTCTTTGAATGTAAATATGTCGGAATATGCCATACATAATAAGCAATACTAATGCAAGGATAATCCCTTTACGTTGACTTTGTCCTATATATAAATAGTTATGGAGTGTTTTGGGCATTTGAATATAATTTGGGTTAAAAATTTGAAATTTATAAAATCAAAGGTATAAAACTTTCAATTAACTTCCTAACAAAACCAACTAATTTTGACATTTATTCGTCTAATAATATATCTGAACGCAACAGAGATAGCAAGAATGTTGTAAATTTGTGAAATTCAGACTATATTGAATATTTGTGTCAAATAAAAATAAATACAATTCCATAGAAGAAATCATCAGTGCATGCGCTGATAATGACCGTGTCGGTCAGGAGAAGTTGTATCGTCTTTATTTGGGAACAATGGTTGCTATGTGTCGCAAATATATGCATGTTGAAGAAGATATACTCAGTGTGGTGAATGACGGTTTTTTAAAAGTTTTTATTCATTTAACTAAAAAGCCGATATTGACCAATGTTGAAGGGTGGATTCGACGGATTGTGTATAATACTATGATAGATTTTCATCGTGGAAATAAGAAATATAATTCTAAGATTGCCTTAGTAGAAACTATATATGATGGTGTCGCAGTCCAAGAACCCTATGAGAATTTGGATTATATATATCGACTTATAGACAAATTGCCAGATATTACTCGGTCCGTCTTTACGAAGTATGCCTTAGAAGGATATTCACATAGTGAAATTGCCAAATTACTTGATATTAAAGAGAATACGAGCAAATGGCACTTGTTTGAAGCTCGAAAGAGACTGAAAAACTGGTTAAGCATTAGTAATTTACAAAAAAGTGTAGGTTGAAAAATTTTGAAGATAGAGCGTGGGAGGATATGTTGCAGCGGCTTGACAATTCATTACCCAATCATAAACCAAAATCAAAACTGTATTGGGCACCCGTTGCAATTGCCATTTTGGGCTTTGTTTTGGGCGGCTATATCCTTTTAGATAATTTTATTTTGAATCAAGATCCATCTGGTATTCTTGTCCAGAAAAATGAGTCTTCTTTACCATCCATCAAACAACAGGGCAATCTTGATGTTATCGCGACTATAAAGGAAGTAGCGCCTATTGGCGGTGATAATAGCCTTGAATCTTCTGATAATAAAGATTTAGCTCAGTTTGATGCAGAGTCTGTTTCAAAGTCAACTCAGCAGGAGAGCCCAATCCGAGGCAAACAACAACTTATTCATCCTGAATCCACTTTCATTACCAAGGCTGAAGGTAATGATCAAGTGAACAGTAAAGTGTCAGCGCCATTGGATGATGAAAACAATGAGAATTCTATTAACGTTAGAACATCAGAATACGGAGCAAAGACTGTTGTTGCGGTTCATTCGACATTTAAAAGCAGGGATGCAGGAGAATTGGCCTTTTTGGAGTCTAAAGACATTAAAACAGTAGATTTTCCTGAATCTCAATTGAAAACATTTGAGGGTCTGGCCTTTGATAAAAAAGAATTAGGAAGGAATTGGAATTTTAGTATTGCTTTGGGTAGTTTTACCAATGCTGCATTCAAATATTCAGGCATCAACGCTATTCCGGCTGTATCCTACCTTTTAAATAAGAAGAGTGCGCTGAGTGTGCGCATTCCGGTATGGGTGAGACATACTAGAGACGATAAGATCGTCGAAGATGTAAACCAAAAATTAAATGCTTCATTTGATAGTCAGAAACTTTTTGTTCCGGATGCTATTGATATAGTTTCTCAAAAGGTTAATACCGTCACGGTAGATGCCGGTGTTGCTTTGGGTTATAGTCATAGAATCAATCAAAAAATATCCTTGGCTACATCAGGTATAGCTCGATATGAAAATATTTCAGGTCTTATTCAAGCCTCATCAAGTATTCAAAACTTTTCGAGAAATACTAATCATGCATACGAAAGTATAGAAAAAATGTATGCTGCCAAAAATGATGGCTGGAGCTATGGGGCAAATGTTGAATTGGATTACCGATTTAGCCCTCGACATAGCATGTATGGGACAGTAGCGTATATG
>CAKUWM010000179.1 GCA_934699305.1 uncultured Saprospiraceae bacterium
GAGTATTTGTATGAAAAAGTAGCATTTTTAGGACAAATACCTGTTAAAGTAAAAGGTTTGGTTATGACGGGAGATTATATTCTACCTTCAGGATTGAATGATGGAGTAGGTATAGCAGTTTCTGCTAATGAAATTAAGCCTTCACAATATAAAGAGATTGTAGGAGTTGCTTGGTCCCAATCCTATAATGTAAATGGTTATAATGTTGTCAATATGGCAATTGGTCTTAATTCTAATGATTTGGCAAGACTTGCAGAAGCTCAAGAAAAAAGAATTACCGATCTCGAGAATAAATTTAAAACCATCGACGATAGAATTGCTGCACTTGAAAAAGGTAAAAATATTGATAACCCCAACCCGGGCAATAGCAATCCTGTTGTGACTGATACACTGACAGAAAAAACTCGTGAACAGTTGGCATTTGCTAATATGCCTCCGGAGTTAGACGATACAGTAATGGCAGAGGCTTTTGTTTATCTCAAAAATCAATATGATAAATTAGGTGTGGATGTGAGAAAACATCCGGGATTGTATCGATTGTTTAATGATGAAGCATTCAAACAAAGTGTGATTAAAACTACTCAGGAAAATTATAGGATTACATACCAACAAGTGATGGCTAATCACAAATAATTGGATACACATAGGGCATTTTAGGAAAGCAATTCTCCTAGAATGCCATTTTTAAAATGATTGTATGAATGCCTAAAACCCTTATTTAAAGAAAGTAAAAGGCTTTATTTGGAAGTGAATACTAATTACTTTTTGTTAGATGGGATAAATACAGAATGCCGATGTGCTTTACTTTGGATATGATACAGAGAAAGAGTTTTTACATTGAATATGAGTGTTGAAATTAGCTTAATAATTGAATGAATTTGCTTTTTAGATTTTCTCTTAGCTTAAAGTATATTAATTGATTTGTGTTTCAAGACTTTACTACCAAAAATAAAGATAATGTTTAAATATATATTAAAACCAAATACAACTGTAGAAACTGATTTGGTTAAGGTAAGACTTATCGAGTTATCCCACTTGTATAAAGTATTTACTGATAAATCATGGCATAAAATTTTCATCCTTATTGGATTGTTGACGTGTTTGAATTATCAAAGTTTTGGACAGAAAACATGGACAGGGAGTGTTAATACAGATTGGCAGAATAGCGGCAATTGGAATTCCGGGGTCCCCGGCTTTGCTGATACTGTTAAGATACCTGCTGTAACGAATATGCCTATGATTAATGTTCCGGGTGCAAAAGCGAAATCAATTTTTATAGAGAATAATGCAATCTTAACAGTTGGCTCATCCGGTACACTAAGAGTAAACGGATCGACAAAGCACGGCATTAGGAATAAGGGAACTTTAACGAATAATGGAACTATTTCTATAGGTGATTCACTTTCAATCGGTTTATCCGGAATTATTAATCAAAACGTATTTAATAATAACTCCGGTGCTTCTTTGGTTATAAATCGTTGCACCTCACGAGGTATTTTCAATCTCAATGGGACGTTCAACAATGATGGAAACATACAATTCGGAACAAATCAACCGGTTGGAATTGAAGGAATCAGGAATAAAATGGCAACTTTTAATCACAATGCGGGAGCAATTTCTATTGAAAAATCCTATGGATATGGGATTGTGACAGATACCTCCGGAGTATTTAACAATAAAGGGTTGTTGACAATAGGGGCGAGTTCGGTTATTCCTTCTCCTATATTCGGTGCGGGAACCTTCAATAATGAAATAGGGGGTGAATTAAAAGCCAAAGGTACAATTAATGTTACCAATTTTAATCACAATGGTGGTACTCTTGATCCAGGATTCCCAATCGGTTTAATTTCTTTTGCACACAAAAACAACCTAAATAATAGTAAAATCAAGATAACTGTAAATGGCAAAACTTCACCCGGTTTTGATTTTGATCAAATCAATGTGTCGGATACATTGACCTTTGGCGGAACACTTGATTTGACCATCAATATGGCATCACCAAACATAGGAGATGAAATTCCAATCGTTTCTACCAATGGTGCTAAAGATACCTTTGATATGGTTAATGGGCTATTGAGTAATTGGTTTATTATTTATAAAAATACAGGAGCTATTCTAAGATATGGTGCTATTTCAGAAACTGTTTGGATTGGGGATAGTAGTACAGTTTGGTCAGACCCGGATAACTGGTCAGCAGGAATTCCGACTGCTACTTCGGATGTGTTTATCACGGATACAAGTGTGTATTATCCAATATTGACTGGAACCGGAACTGCAAAATCTATAGATATAAAATCAGGCGGCACATTGACAATAGGCACTTCAGGCGTGCTAAACATAGAAAATTCGAGTAATCAGGCCATTAATAATAGAGGAGCAGTCAATAATTCGGGTAAGATTAATATTGGCACAACAGTTAGCCCGGGTTCGGTGGGTATTTTAAATCAATCTTCTTTTACTAATAACACAGGAGGTGAGATAATAATTGATCGAAGTACAACTAATGGAATCGTCAATTTAGGCGGGACTTTTAACAATTCAGCATCTATCAAAATTGGTGGCGTAAGTAGTCCGGGAAGTAATGGGATTTGGAATACAGGTACATTTAATAATTTAGCCGGCGAAGTAATAGTCAATAGAACATCCGAAAATGGAATTTTGAATGATAGTCTTGCTACATTTATTAATGCTGCCTCAATTAAGGTTGGGGATTTGGCTGCATCAGGGAAATATGGTGTCCGTTCTAAAGATTCTTTTACCAATAATGCAGCAAGTCAAATATTAATTGACAATGTAACATCAAGTGCTATTTTTCAATCCTATCATACATTTACCAATAATGGCTCCATATCTGTAGGATTAAATTCGGGAATAGGGAACTTTGGTTTTAATATCCTATCTAAGTTTATCAATACCGGTCAAATATCGATCGGAAGAGCGGTACAAGCCGGAATAAGTATCAATGGTAAATTAGCTACAGATACTGTTTTTGCGAATACCGGATCGGTTGAGATGGGTCAAAGTATGCCGATTACTGATTTAATTTCGGGTTCAAAAGGTTATTTCGCTAATAAAATAGGTGGGAGCCTCAAAGGGAGTGGAAATATTATTGCCTCACTTTATCGTAATATTGGAGGGGCAATTTCTCCTGGAATAGCTATTGGTAATATTCACATAAAAAATACAGTCAATTTATCAAATGGTATAGTCAATATTGATGTAAATGGCAATTCAAATCCCGGGGTAAATTATGACTTAATTACAGCTGTAGATACCATTACTTTAGGTGGGACTTTATCACTAAATGTTCCATACTCGGGCGCACCCGGCGATGCAATTGATATTATAATGGCCAATAAAATCATTGGTACATTTGCTACAGTCACCGGATTGCCGGCAGGATGGACCGTAGATTATAGTACATCAAAGGTTACATTAACTTATATTACAGCAGGAACCACAACTTGGACCGGAACAGTTAGCTCTTCTTGGGTTGACATCGGAAATTGGTCAGATGGTGTCCCTATCCTTTCCTCAGCAGTTGTAATTACACAAGTAAATACCAATAATCCTAATATTAGTACGAATGTTGGTGTGAAATCAATTACCATCAATACTGGAGGGTCTTTGACAATTAGCACAAATGGTGTTCTTAGTGTTAATGGAGCTTCATCTCAAGCCGTTCTGAATAATGGATCCATCTTAAATAATGGTATAATGAACTTGGGTGATATTAGTAATATTGGCGCAAGTGGTATCATCAATAATGGTAGTTTCAATAATGCTCAAAACGCTCATATAAATGTTGATAGAACATCACAAAAAGCTATTGTTAATTCAGCCTCCCTTACCAATTCAGGTGAAATTAATATTGGCAATATAGCTATTAGTGGTTCTGTGGGTGTTGACAATAGTTCAACTTTTCTGAATGAGGCGACTGGAATGTTGCTCATTGGAAGAACTACATCGTCTGCCTTTCAAAATAATGGAGCAGGAACCTTCACCAACAAAGGTATAGCTAATTTTGGTTCGGTAAATAGTATTGGAAACAATGGCATTGTTAATTTGGGAACAGTAAACAACGATATAGGAGCCCAAATCATTATCAATAGGAGCCTTATTTCGGCGATAGATAACCAAGGTACCATAACTAATAGTAATGATATTAATATTGGTGGAATATCCTCGACCGGGATGATTGGCATTTCTAACAGTGACAATTTGACAAATACATCCGGAGCAAATATTAGCGTTGATCGTGTGACAGATTCAGGTGTAAAAAATATTGTGGGAGGTGATTTTACTAATAATGGAAGCATAAGCATTGGCTCAAATCAAGGTGTTAGCTTATATGGAATATGGAACTTGGGCAATTTTATCAATGCAGGTAATATCGGACTTAATAATACTTCCACCTATGGTTTATGGAACAATAGTGGGACTTTTACAAATAATAATATTATTTCAATAGGACTAAGTAATGCGGTCGGAATTTATGGATTAAGCAACAATGGTACAATAAACAACAGTGGATCCGGTTCAATAACAATCGATCGATCTACAATTGCCGGGATATATAATTATAGTGAAGCAGGACTTTTTAATAATAGTTCTGTAATAGATATTGGTGGTAATGCAAGTGTGGGAAGTTATGGAATTCATAATATTGGCACTTTTAATAATAATAGTGGCGGTGTATTGAATATTAATAATTGCTCCAATGCAGGTATATACGTTGATAATAAAGTGTTTAACAACTATGCCAATATATTTATTGGAGCTTCTACATCCACGGGTCTATATGGAGTGAGGAATCGGAATATTTTTAATAATGAAGGTGGGGAAATACATATAGACAGGGCATCCACATCCGGAATTTATAGTGAGGCAGGAACCTTTAGTAACAAGGCATTGGTGGTTATCGGCGAAATTGTTCCCTCGACTAGTCTGATTGCTGGCGCCAGTGGTTCTTTAGACAACAATCCTAATGGAATCGTGAAAGGCTCAGGATCTATTAATCCTAATTTCTTTGAAGATTATGGTGGTAAACTTTCTCCAGGATATTCTCCCGGCATTATGACTATTACTAATAATGTACTTCTCAACTTAGGGACATTGGATATGGAGATTAATGGTAAGAATACAGCCGGTGTGGATTTTGACCAAATTCAAGTCAATGGAAGTGTCACTTTAGGTGGTAAATTAAAAATAACCAATCAATTTTATTCTGCCGTAAACGGGGATCAAGTAATTATTTTGACAGCAAGTTCTATTAATGGTACATTTTCATCAATAATAGATATGCCGTCTAACTGGACAATAACATATACATCAACAGCCGTAATTTTAAATTTAGGTCCTTTTTTACCAATCGATTTAATTCGATTTAGTGCGGTTAGAGATAACGAAAAAGTACGGCTTTCGTGGCAGACAGCCAATGAAGTTAATAATAAAGGCTTTGATATAGAACGAAGTAATGATGGCCGAGTCTGGAAAAGCATCGGATTTGTTGAAGGAAAGGGCTTTAATAGCTCGATTTCTTCATACGAGTTTTATGATATACCGGAACTTAGTAATTTGTCCTATACGAAGTTGTATTATCGCTTGAAACAAATTGACTTCAACGGGAATACTTCTTTGAGTAAAGTAGAATCAGTGGTTTTCCCGGATAATGAATGGAATGGAAAGCAGATTGAGATTTATCCCAACCCTATAACAAGAAAGCAACACTGCTTCGTATTAAACAAAACAAATATTATTCTTAAAGGAGAATTTATAAGTACACATGGTGAAATTATAAGAAATGTAGAGCTTTTGCCCGGCATGAATAATTTAGATTTGAAAGAGATGAGCATAGGAACATATTTCTTAAACATAAATAATCAAGGTGAAGCTGAAAGCTATAAAATATTGATTGTCGATTAATTGACTGGTTATTATTATTTATTAATTGGGGTTGTTTTATCTGATCCTTTCAGTAGTTTAATTGATGTTTGTTATTGTTAGATGTGAATTATTGTTAAAGTTAGCAAACAAGGAAATGATTTTGTTTTCTTTGACTTGTAATTAATAATATCGCTGTACCTTTGCATTATTATTTAAAGAAGAACCTTCTTACATGAGCGACCAAATCAAGCATGAGTGTGGAATAGCAT
>CAKUWM010000180.1 GCA_934699305.1 uncultured Saprospiraceae bacterium
TTCTAAGGCTGACAATAGTCCCGTGATTCCTGGCTGCTGTCGTAATTGGTCATATTTTATTTTGTAAGAAGGCATCGTATACTTTTTGTGCTGTCTCCCGGCATCGTCTGTCATTGGTGTTCATCAGATCGGTGTACACGAGCAGGGGAGGTACTGTTTTTGCATCTGTGTCATCTTTTCGCCAGAATTTTTGAAATACCTTTATATTTCCCGTCGGGTCTGGTATCAACCGATAGTTCTTGAGTAATTCGTTTCTTGTTTCAGTAGTATAGAGCGTTAGTTCTTCCGGTTGCAGGTAATTGGTCAGCAAATCCCCTGCAGGTTCTCCTCCCCATAGCGTTTTATCCGGAGGGAGGGGAAGTTGTTTCCAGCGAAGGAAATCATCCTGATGCAGAAACCGGAAAGTACCGATACGCAAGGTTGGTTTCAGCTTTTCTTCGTAGGCAGTCATCCACTTGCCAAGCAGTTCCTTTTTGTGGTCAAGCCGGTATTCATTTTTCGTAACGGCTAGCAGGAAGCCATCTTGTTGGAGACCGGTTATAATCTTGTGAACGTTCCCTACCGTGGTTCCCGTGTGGTCTGCAATGACCTGGTAAGTTTGATGGATCCAGGTTTCATCTCTCAGGAATTCAAACACGACCTTCAACCCTGTTTTTGTAAAGGCCCTGTTGCCCGTCTTTTTTTCAATGGCAATAGGTTTATGGGTTTCTACCAGGAGCATGTTCCCCTCATGCTTTAGAAATATATTCCCATTGGCTTCCAGGTAAGCTACGCCGTGCGCTCTCAGCTCTTCTTTGATTTTAGGAAACAGGTGAGTAGCTACCATCATGAATGGCTGGTATTTCTGGTTCAGCTCAAAGATCTGGTCGAGTTGATGGGCTCGTAATTCATTTTTTATTTCAATGTAATATTTGGTAGGTTTGTTATCAATGGTAAGCAGGATCTCGCCATCAATATCTTTCTGAGGGGCAGTCCCCATCCATTGACCTGTTATTGGAAGATCTTTTGGAAGGTTATCCAGTGCCAAATGTATGATTTCCAGTTCCGTCATTTTTCCATTATTTCTATTTTTCCGGAAACGTAAAAATAGTAAAATCGGAAACAATAACAAACTTTAATCTTCGATTTATACCCTTTTAGGTTAATTTTTGATCGTAAAAAGTTTCCATAAACTCCTGAAATGTTTTGGTGTGATCGAGATTTTTATCGTCGAAGAAACTGTGGTGGTTTTTTTCAATGGTCCGCGGCTTCAGTTGATGACTGTCCCCTGTGGATGAAAAAATCTTTATTGCCGCCTCCAAATCCTGATCGTTCTTTAGAAAGCCCGGATCCACAATGACAACCTTTACATGCGGATTATGTTGTAAGGCAGTCCTGATCGATGCATTGATGTGTTCATCACCAAAAGAATAACCAACAACTACTATGGTATCAGCAAACGAGCAATCACTGTCAAATGCTGCCTGCATCTGCCGGAAAGGAGCGAATATACCTCTTTGCACTTTCTGATAACCTGTGATGATATTAGTTAACAGCAAAGTTTTGCTCTTTTCACTTTGCCATATCGCAAGTTCATAGGAATTTTCTATAAGTCGCGGACCTTCTGTCAGATAGATGGCTGGATTGGATAACTGCCCCGCATCCCGGGCTTCCACGTCCCAGAAAATAGAGCCGTGCAGGTTGTAATGACAATCACAATCCTTATTGCCGAGAATAGACCTGACATCCGCTCTTAACCTGGAACCATATTCCAAAGTAGCCTTACTGTTAAATCCTTCAAATAACGAAAGTGGTTCAGCAGTATGCTCCAGTATAACTTTAAAGTTTCGTTCATAATTTAAGGTGTAGAGCCGGATGACTGAATCATTGCTGATGCTCCTGATCCATCCGGTAAACAATTCATTCATGGTTGCATTTGCTTCCGTCAGCACGTTCGACTTACCTTTCGTGTGATAAGCGTACTTCGTAATGCGTGTCACAACAGGCGTCAAAACCGTTGCCAGCAATTGCTGTAAAAAGAACTGTGCCGGAGTCTCAAAGTTTAAGGCACTTTTTGCAAATTCAGAACTTTTACCCCTTGGTATTTGTAGCTTAAATCCATGAGCGGCGTTCCTGCCTTCAATGGAAAAATTTAAGATCTCCTTTTCAAAACGGCTGGAAAAAAAAGTGCCGGGAATAGACGGCAGCTTACGCTGGCCGTCAAAGTAGGAGTAATAAACGATCAGTTCTTCAAGCACGTTGATGATCGTTTCAAAATTGATGTCATTTTCTGATAGTTGGGTTGCTGAAGCAACTCCTGGTAAATAAACTCGGTAATCGTCATATCACCGGAAACGGTAGGATAACCGGACTTTCTTACCAGTTGCGTTAGTTCGTAGGTACCCGGCGCTCCCCAACTCATGGCAGCGCCTGCTCCAAATAAAAGTACAGTTCGTTTTTTACGCATATCCTCAAAGATCGTACAGGACTTTCATAGCTTCCTTTTCTCGCAAATGAATTTCCCTATTGATATGCTTTCATAGACATTTAATTTTCATCTTCGCTTGAAATAAATTCGGATGGAATGTCACTATCAGCCGTTGTACCATGGCGACGAGGGTTATGTTGTATGCTTCCTGAAATGCGGTTGCTTTCGTGTAGCATTCAAAACGAAATCATGCAGGTTTGTATAAAAATGATATTCCTTATGCATACTACAAATAGCCCCAATTGAGGGGCTATTTATTAGATGCTCTACTTTTTCTTAAACCAATCCCACAACTCAGTAAGTGTCTTAATTATTCCTAAGACACCTCCAATCATTAGAATCCATTCGGACATGTTAAATGATTTTTGAAACGTTCGTAACATTCAGTACCGTAGTGTTGGTAAAGTATGCTGCCTTGTCAGGCAGAAGTTGGTGTTCCCGAAGGAACCAGGATTATTTCCCTGTGAAGGGACTGTGTGTGTTGTTGCTCCCGTAAGAGCCTTGTATTTGTTGTCTTGTTAGACCAGATTCATAAAGAACGGAAACAAATATAAATTATTTTTAAATGCAGCAGTAAATTATTGCACATTCAATTCTTATTCCTTTTAATGTGTTTGCAACAACTGCCAGTAAGAAGAACACCCCGGCATATTGATGTTGGGAGATCAGTAATCTGGTTCCATATCCGGGAAAAAATTATCATTGTCACTTTAAGATTTCCTTCCCTCTTTGCTCGTGCCACTGACTAAGATTTTGGGCACTAAAATTACTAAATATTTTAGCCGTAGATATTTATGCTTTATATTCGTGTAATAAAAGCTATTTAATTTCCACTACGATGTATAATATTACTCTTAAACTTGGAGGGATATCTTACCAATTTGCTAATCCAAAAGCGGACGTAGGTAATCCCCGACTTAAAGAAATGCTTGATATTTTGGTTAAAGAATTTGAAGTCGTAGAACAATCATTTCCCGATAGAACATTAGACCTTTATTGGGATGATGCATGTAAAGATGATCTTCCAATAAAAATTTATACAAATAGCGAAAACGCAATTCTTCCGGTTGAAGCCTTAGCAGTTATTCAAAAGAAAAAAGGGTAGATTAACTTCTACCCCTTCTTTTTTTAATTATTCGATTCTACATAATTAATACCGTTTGGTGTAATTCTTAAAAACGGTTTGAAAGCCACTAAACGTAAATTAGCGTATCCTTCATTTTCCAGTCCTTTAGCCAAATCCATTAATTCAGTTTCCGAATCTGTTGGAATATTTGCATCAAGACAAATTTTCTTAACAGGTAATGGGTTTGCTTCGTGTCTGAATTTGTACAATTCTTGCAAAATTAAATTTGCTTTTTCGGTGTTTAACATTGTTAGCGATTTTTAAATTAAAAATATACTGTAAAGGTAATTAAAAGAAACCGTAAAAGTGTTGGTGGGAATTACAGTGAATTAAAAACTTCAAGAAAATTCAAAACCCACGCCAGACACAAGTTTGACGTGGGGTTTACTCGTTTTAACGATTTTTGAGTCGTTTTAAAACTCCTGTTTATCTTTCCCTTCAGGACTTGAACCTGAGACCCTCTGATTAACAGATTGAATCAAAGACAAGATCAATACATAGTCTTCCATTTATGCGCTAATAGCAGCCTGTTGAACTTGATGTCGGTTAACAATCCCCATATCACCTCTTTGCTCCCACAGCTCTTTTATTTTTAAGCCTGCTTCTTCGGGTGTAATACGGATGTAGCGATAAAAATCACGGAGATTTTTATGCCCGCTAATTTTCATAATCAAGTCAACAGGGGTACCAGCTAAAAACTCATTGGTGCAAAATGAACGGCGGCAGGTATGCGAAGTGACCCAGGCATATTTAGGCCGTACTTCTATTATGTCTTTATTGCCCCGTTTATGAGAGAATTTGATCAATTCAGTGATGCCCGCAATTTTGACTACTTCTTTTATGTAGTAATTAAAATCGGGGTTAGTGATTTTGGGAATTTTTCTTTTGAACTTATGAATAAATATGTAATTGGCTTCATCCCTTAAAGGAATAACCACCCGGTGATCTGACTTTTCCTGCTTTTTGTAGAGCATCCTGTTTCTTACGTCTTCCGGCACAACGGTTGAGAAATCAGAAAACCGAAGCCCCGTTAAACATCCGAAAACAAAAAGGTCACGGTATTTTTCCAAGTGAGGATATTTGGACAGGTCGGTTTGGTAAACACGGGTTATTTCATCCCAATTCAGGTAAACAGCATCGGATTCCTCGTCCATACCCTTAAAGTCCTCCAGGTTGATCGGGGAAATAATTTTGCGACGCATCCGGTTATTAAGGAATATACGGAGTTGCTTAATAGTTTTGCCGATTGTACTAATCTTAAATCCTTTTACTAATTTTTTTCTTCTCCGGTGTATATGCTCATAGGCCATATATTCAACAAAATCCTCGTAGAAGTTAATATCAAAGGATTCAAATTTGATTGGATTATTACGATATTCCTCAAATGCCTTTAACGTATCCCGCATGTTATTAAATACGTTAATCATTTTGGGGGAAACCTTCTTTTCTTTGCTTTTGATATATTCCTCTATCTGGAAAAAGACGTCCAGGTTAACTTTCGGTTCTTCTTCCTTTTTGCCCTCTATTTCCAAAAGTTTTGAAGTATCAAAGTCTGGCTTGAATGTAGTTTTAGTGAAGGATACAACGTCTTCAATATTGTTTTGGATGGCATAAGTAATAATATCTTCCGCAATGCGTATTTGCCTTCTTATTTCAGTATTAATTTGGCTGGCGTCGCCATAAGTAGTTGGAAGTTTGTCTATGACATACTTGCCTTTTTTTGACCAGTAAGCGGGAGGAATAGCTACTTGAGTATTCAGTAGCGTTTTATCACTTTCACTTTTACAATACTGAAGGAAGATAATACTGGTTCCATCTTTCCGAGCTTTGCTTGCCGGGCAGATTGGCGTAACTGATAACAACATAGTTAGTCGAATTTTTAGTCGAATAAAATATTGTTACCAGAAGTAAAGGTACTGCGAAGAAAAATGGATTTTTGTTTCTAAAAACTGAAAATCAATCAGTTATAGTTAATCTAAGTAAGAACGAGTAAGTTTAGTTTTCGACAGTTTGAATCCCAGCGGGATCACTTCTTGGGACAAGTCTAAAAAAGAAAGGCTTGTCCCATTTTTTTTGTCCTGTAATTTGCTGGTATTCTGATACATAAGAGTTATCGCAGAATTTAATCTTTGAGTTCGATGTCGTGTTCCGTCAAATTCCAAAAATTCGGGGAACATCGAACTCACTATCATTCTTTTTTCTTCAATATCCCCATTCTCATAACGCCTGTCAATGTTTGCGACCTTTTTTAATGCAGAAGCTACCAGGTCTTTAATTTCAGTTCCTACTATGGCTAAGTCATTTAATCGTTGCTCCAATTTTTCAATATTCCCTTTGGTCAATTTCTTCACTTCCTGAAAGTCATCGTCTGCCATTTCACCGTCCGCATTCTTTAATAGTGCGTTTTGATAACGTTTGTTCAAGGTGTCAATCTCACTGATTATATTAGCCCTTTCACTATTTTGGGCTTTGGTTTTGTTATTGAAATCTCTTATAAAGGCTTCAATGAAAATATCTACCAT
>CAKUWM010000181.1 GCA_934699305.1 uncultured Saprospiraceae bacterium
TTACAACGATAAAACTAAAACAAAAGAATACCGCCCGGTGACCGCTTTAAAGACATACATCGTATCTGCGATATTGGCTATCGTGTTTAACGCACAGGATACGTTATGGGCGACACCCAATCATCCATTCTGGCATAAAGGACATTATGTAGAGGCTTCGGCACTGCACGCAGGTGACACAATAGAGACTCTTGCAGGTGACTACTATCGCATACAGCAAATAATACCTTTCTCCGGAAAGCGGCGTGTGTACAACTTCACAGTAGCTGAGAACAGCAATTATTACGTTGGAAGCCGGGGGATATTAGTACACAACGACTGTTTCCTAAAAAGGCTAACGGATTCTCCGGAATTAATGGCGCGAATAGATGCCCTCCCTGACGCATTGAAGGGACAGTTTATCCAAGACTTCTATGAGGCGGGAGACGATGTGATTAAGGTGCTGAGGGAGAGGCCGGGGTGTGTGAGGGCGTGGGAGAGTGTTTTTTCAAATGAAACAGTTCGGAAGAATATCAATAATTTACAGAAAATCGATGAACAAGTTGTTTTAAATAATACACAACACAGTCGGATAAAAGAAGCCTATGAAGATGCTCCTGATAAGCAAAAATTTATTGATGAGCTTCAACCGAAGAAAACATTTCACGATAATCCTGCTGATGATGTAAATGGGCCACTAGCCAGTTCGCAAGATCAAATAGATGAATTAACTGTTACAAATAACCCAATCAATAATGCTTCAAAAAAATTCTGGTGGAATCATGAAGCGAATGTGAATACTCATTTAGATAATATTTATGGTGTTGATAATGTTGGTCGTCAAATTACAGTTGATATTACAACAACCACAGAAACTTTTACTGTACGTTTAGACAATTTGATAGATGAAGTAGGCGGTAAGATTAATTTCAAAATCGGCGATGCAAAAAGCAGTATTAATAACAATTTGAGCAGTCAAACAGCTGATCAGCTTAGGAATAGTATGAGCACGATTAATCAAAAGAAGTTATACGATGCTCTTCACAACGGGACTGTGATTCAGGCAAAACCAAGAGGTGAAAGAGCACAAGCTTTTTTTGGAGTAAAGTCAAACGATGCTATTCCTAATATTAATTTAAAAACGCAAGTGGACTTTTTTGTTAATGATTTTCCACCAGATTCAGGGTATAATATATACAAAAAGACTCTTAAGTTATGATAACAGCAAATGAAGTTAGAAAGGGGATTGTTGACAATTTATTTGATTCTTTGAAAAAGGAAGGCTTTAAGCGAGTTAAAAATTATTTCACAAATAAAGGAGAAGATTTTAGTTCCACGATTTTTACTTCTTTGGTAAGTGGAGATCATGAATATCCTACATCCTTTTCTTTTTGGGTTGAATCCAAAAAGGTTTCTCAAATACTTAAAATTGCATTTCAAGAACCTCATGGACAGAATTCCTCAATGGTTTTAGTTGCATTGACTCAGTCAATGGTTTTTAAAATGAAGCCTAAAGAATTTATAATAAATACCGAAGAAGATATTACTATAATGTGCAATAAGGTTATGGAGTATTTGGAAACAGAAGGTTTTCGATTCTTCAAAGAATATCAGAATTATGAAAAGATATTATTTGAGATGAAATCTACTCCTTTTGGTCTGTTTTATGGACAAGGCTTTGTTACATGGAGTTTAAATGCTTTAGTTATAAGTAAAATGCTGGATGATCAAGATTATAATCTATTAGTACAGAAATATATTGGATATTGTGAAGAATATAATTTAGGAGACTATCTAATTAATAAGCTGAAAGTCCTTGATGAGTTTTTAAAAGACAAAAGCTCAAAGGAGCTTTTAAGTTGCTGGTAAAACCATTTCACACGCCATTGAACCAAATGCCAATTCAGATATTAATTATTCAGAAAAAACAGGATGTATTGAAGGGCTAATACCGGCGTATAGTAGAAAGTACACAAAAGGTTCTTTTTATAATGGTTTAATGGCTTGTATTGAATTAGTAGATTCATTTGCCTTGTACGATGTTCAGTGTCATCATTCTATCAATCCATGTACAGGTGAGGAGTTGGTTAGTGAAAGTGAAAGTAGGATTTTTGGGATTCATTTTCGATCAAGACACAAAACAAAGATTTAGATGCACACCTGAAGAATGAAGATTTGCAGATAACGAATAAGGCGCCTGCAGATAAACGAATCTTAGCCTTTAGGAAATTGATAGATAGTGCCGAGATAAAGTTTTATCCATTTTCGATAAATAAACTATTAATGACCTGTGAGAATGAAGCAGAGTCTAATGCAATGGTGGATAAAATGGAAACCTGTTTAATTGGAGTAAATCAAGGAATCAAAAATATATGGTATAAGTACTCAATGGATGACGTTACAAGAGGGGAAATAAATTGCCCGATCAACGAAGTGGATAGCTCCAGAATTGGATTTTGTACAGCATTGACCAGTGCTTTAAAACTGAGCAATGGTTTAAAAGCAGATGAAAAGCTAATGAACTGGTATTTAGAAGATCCAGATCGGATAGTAAAATTAGAAAGCGATCTGTTTAGTTTTAAAAATACAAGTTATCAATTTAATAATTTGAATAAAATCCAATTTTTTGATAGATCCACAGTAGAATATGATGAAGTAATACCTGTTGACGTAGTAGGCTCATTTACAGTGAATGGGCAAGAAGTGAGAAAAGGGCTTCCGCTGATCCTACCAGCATATCAAATTGCCTTATTTTCAGATTATACTAACGAGGCAGTAGATAATAAAGCATTTTGGTTGACAGTAAATGTAGGTTCAGTATTTATGGGTATCGGAGAATATAGACTTTTTTTAGAGGCAGGGAAACTTATCCAGAAATCATTTACTGCTATTGATATAGTTGGAAATGGGATAGGTATATATGCCCAAATAGCTAATGAAGATGCCATATCGGCTGAGTTGAGATCAAAGATAAATATTGCCTCTTTATTATCAACAGTGCCCAACTTATTAATTTCATTTACCAAATTATCAAATGTAGTAGATGAAATTTTGAATCAAAAATTGTATAAAGAAGAAAATTACGAAGGGATCATAACTAAAGAAGTAGAGGTAGCAAAAACAGCCTTAAAGAGTTCGCAGGAAAGAATCTCTGAAAATTTTGCAGATGAAATATTAGAAATAGCCGATGAAGGGTGTAACTTTGGGTGCAAGGTGAGCAAATACGGATGTTTTGCGGGCGAGACGCCGATTGCCACCAAAGCCGGCCAAAAACCGATCAAAGAAATCCATACCGCAGACACAGTGTTGACTTACAACCACAAGCAGAAAAAGACAGCGTGGAAAGTTGTTACAGCAATCCAGAAATATGTCGCGACCACAATCCTAGCCATCGTGATGATGCAGGGCGATACGTTGTGGGCTACGCCGGAGCATCCGTTTTGGAGCCACAATACATATACTGCCGCCAGCGAATTAAATCTCGGAGATTCACTATTTGCGGCTGATGGGAGCTATGAATCCATCCAACAAATCAACACACTGGACACCTCACTGACGGTTTATAATTTTACAGTCGAAGATAATCAAAATTACTATGTCGGTGAACGTGGCTACTTAGTGCACAACACCTGTTTTCTTAAAAAAATAGAAGAATCCCCTGGATTGGTTCAGGCAATAGATAATTTGCCCATAGTCCTGAAAGGACAGTTTATCCAGGACTTTTACGAAGCGGGAGAGGATGTGATTAAGGTGCTAAAGGAGAAGCCGGGATGCGTGAGGGCGTGGGAGGATATTTTTGTTGCCGCTAAGAGAGCCAACCCGGGAATACCTGATGCCGGCAAGATTTTAAGGAAAGACATAAAATCACTGGAGGCACTTTCAAAATTTGATAATTCCTTAATAAGCAAAATAGGACAAGAAAAATTTGATAATTTTCTGGAAAAACTTATTAAAGCAAATCCTGAGTGTAAAACCTGTGGGAACAAAGGCGATATGCTTGTAGGAAATTTAGATGATGTTTTAGATGATTTTCATAAAGTAATAACACAAAGAGCAGTAAAACCTGATGGTAGTTTTGTGGTAGGTTTTGATGATTTCTTGATAGAAGCAGGCGAACAAGCATCTAAAGCCAAAGGGGCAGCACTGACTTTAAAAGAGTTGTCAAATAACTGGGATGAAATTTCTGAAGGAGGGGCCTATTCAATCAAAAAATTTGAGGGTAATATACCAGACATTGAAACTAATCATAGGTTAGATGTCCAAATGAGTAAGTTTGAAGGGGGGCAAGAAATTGAGAAATCATTAGAAATGAAAAATTGGAGTGGTCCTAGAAGTATCATAGGAACAACTTTCGATCAATTTAAAGCACATATAATTAGTGGCAAAAAGTTTGACTATTATTTTAGTGATGGGCTACAACAGGCAATGAAAAGCCGTTTTGAAAGTTTATTTAAAGATTCTAGTAAGGCAACTGAACTTTTTAATAGTAATCCTACTTTCTTTCGGAATTTGAGTAATGAAATAAACAATGCTGAAGATTTGGTTGATCTAGCGAATAATGGTGATTTAATTAATTTGATTAATTGGGTCAAATGAGTTTTAAATTTGTAGGATACTGTAAAAAAGTATTTCGCTATGATATTATTAGCGATTTTATTATTAATTCAACTATTTCTGAAACAGATAGCAATCAAGGGTTACTATTTTTGGTTTCACCCGATAATTTAGAGTTGGTTACGGAACGAATAGCTATGGACTACTTTTCATCGTTGATTGTTCAAAATAATAGGATTTTAGCAATTGACAGCAAAGGCCATGGTTTTTTATTAAATTATTCTTTAGATATTATAGTCGAAATTCCTATTAGTTTGAAAATAGCATTAACGCATAGTTTTTTAGATTATCTTCCAGTTTATCGCGGACGAATAAAAGAAAGAGTCTATGGAATTTTTTCATTAATTACAAATACTTTAATTTGGGAAAGTGGTACTTTAAAAGGATTTGAATTGTTTGGTGATCACTTATTTGCTCAATCGGATTTTATACTTTATTATATAGAAGTAACGTCTGGTAGCTTAAAGTGGGAATTTGATTTTAATAAGAAATTTAAGATACCTGGAAGAATAATACTTATGGGTGTTAACTCTAATATTATTTATTGTGGAATTGAACCATCAGAAGTTATAATAGCACTAGAAATAACCACAGGAAAACTAATATGGGAGATAAAAGCATTTCCGCAACTATATCGATTAGGTCCAAACGGTGATTATTTATATGCAATTTCTAGCGGATACACAAAAATTGAGGCTAAAACAGGTCAAGAAGTAGATTCCTATACGAATAGAGAATATTTTGAAGAAGTCGGTATATTTAGCCAAAGAGGCAACTATGCCATAACCAATAACCATATTATTACCACAGATAGTAGTAAAGGAGTCATTGGAGCTTTTAATACTCTTTCACATCAATTTGATTGGATTCATCGAGAAGAAGGCGTTAGTTTTCCAGCTCCTAATCCCATAATTTATAAAAAACCTTATTTACTTCTACAGGATAATAAGAGTAGTTTACATATATTCAAAGAAGATCTTCCCATAGTTTCGTAAATGTTACAAATAGTTATCAAAAGTTCATTATAGTTAACATTAAAGAATTGACTTGCATTAACAATTATTGACAAACTGTCAATTAAAGCGCCGCCACATTTTTCTGAAAGAAATCTTTAAACTTTTTATTAGTAAGCATCTTATCTATGAGTTTAAAGATGGTCTGACGGTCATCATCATCCAGTTGTTGTATAAGGCGAATTTGTTCGACGGCTGATTTATCTTCAATAGTTACTTCTGTGGTCGGTATAGAGCCGATGTAATTGATAATCTGATCGGTAGTCATATTGAAAAGCAGAGCCATTTTGTGGAGCTCTTCCACGGTTAAAGCTCTATAGCCTTTTTCTATTTTAGATTAAGTGGATTTATCGACACAGATGTGATCAGGAAATTACAGTAAATGGGGTAAAATATACCCGATATATTGGTTTAAATCAAAAATATACCGTTGCCAGATTCCCAAGCGAAATAAAATGTACGGAAGGAATCAGCATAA
>CAKUWM010000182.1 GCA_934699305.1 uncultured Saprospiraceae bacterium
AGTAGTAATTTATTTTAAACTTTAATTGATTATCAATAAGTTATGACCGCACTAAGTTTTTGGGGGACAAGTCAGGAGGGCAAATTTTCCTCGCGTGGATTTGATGATTCGGAACGTCTTTTTGCCGTTTATGTACGTGATCGTTGGGATAATTATTCCGATACGATTAAAGGCTTGTTTACGCCTTTGTTTGAGATGGAGTTGGACAAATCAAAATGGAAGCGGCAAACGTTTCTTGGTGATAATACCACCGCATATAATGGATGGCCGTTTGAAAGAATGTTTGATAAAATTAATGGTGATCAGGGATGGCATACCAGTGATGCAAATGTGGGAAATGGAGCAAATGGCGGGAACTATCCTATTCGTTTTACAATTGATTTAGGTGTTGTTGCCAAATTGAGTCGGTATAAATTATGGGGACGCGAAAAATATGAATATTTTCATCATAATCCCCGGAAATGGAAAGTTTACGGAACGACTTCTCCTCGTTTTGATATACTCTTGGATAATACATATTGGAAACAAGGTGGATACAAAGAAGACTGGATATATTTAGGGAATGCAGAGATGGTAAAACCATCTGGAGAGGGAGCAATTACCAATGAAGACAGAGAATATGCACGAGCTGGTTTTGAATTTGACATTCCATTGGATGCTCCACCTGTACGATATCTGCGTTTTGAAATAGATCAGACCTGGGCAGGATCAGGTGATCTTCATATTTCAGAGATAACCTGTTGGGGACAATTAGTGAAGTAAGTTAATCAGATAATTAATGACATATGAATAAATATAATATTTTTTATTGTTTTATATCTCTCTTGTTCTTTTCATGCGATGGCATGAATGATAATATAAAGGACTATCTGAAAGCGGGAGAACTTAATTATATAGGAAGAGTGGATTCTGCTGTAGCGTCAGGGGGAAATGGAAGGCTTCAATTGACATGGAAAATAAATACCGATCCCCGGATTGAAGCCTGCAAAGTCTATTGGAATAATAAGGAAGACTCGGTTATACTTCCAATTGACAAAAGCCAGATTGTAGATGGCCGTTTCTCTGCAATTTTGGATAATATGAAAGAGGGTGCTTATATCTTCAATATGCAGCATATTGGGACGAAGGGAGTTCCTTCAATTTTACGGGAAGTCGTTGGAGTTGTTTATGGTGAGCTTTATCAATCTTCTCTTTCGCCTCGCCAGATCAAAAATGTTGTTTCTTTAAAAGAACAGGCGGAAATAGAATGGCGGGTAGCAGAAGAAGAGGTACAAGGCGTTACTTTCTATTACACAAGCAAAGAGAGTGTTATTAAACAGATAGAAATACCAAGCTCGGAAACGAAGACGATCATTCCAGATTATCTCCCGGGAGGAGAATACTATTATGATACCTTTTGCCTTCCAGGTGAAAATGCGATAGATCTCTTTAAAGTAGAATCGGGAGTCAAAAATTTCCCTATGTTCTATGATGAATTTAATCGCAGCACCTGGAAAGTGATTTATTGTTCAAGTGAAGTACCTGCAACATTCCCTGTATCAAATATTTTGGATGGAAAAACATCTACCATATGGCATAGTAAATGGAGTCCTGCAGATCCTTTACCACATGTGATTACGATGGATATGCAAACGGAGAAAATTATCAAAAAAATCAGCGTTATCAGAGATCTGCAACGAAAATACACTCGACTGGTACTCCTTCAGGCTAGTTCAAATAATACGGATTGGACATCATTGGGAAGCATACGGTATCCGGATCAAAATGAAGCGGGTAATATTTTGGAATTAGCTGAAGCGGTCAAAGGACGGTATCTAAAGATTACTATAACAGAAAGCTTTAAATCTCCTGAGTGTGATCTATCTGAGGTGTATGTTTACGGGAGCGAATAATTTATTGTAATTAAAATTGTTGGTCCCCTTCGAAAAATCATAACAATCATTTCCTGATTGTAGATTATTCTTATGGAATATCAATTGAAACAATCAGAAAAATGTTCTGCCAAATATTACGCATATCACTAAATAGTTCTATCTTGGCAGCATAATAATTCAAGCAAAATGTTTAAGAAAACTAGAGAATACTCGCAATCGGATATTTTCTTGTCCACTTTCGAACTTCCTAAGCAGTAAGCGGAGGATTATTATCAATAAGACAACTTCTGTCTTAACCAGTTCGTAAAGCTGGTTACAAATAGTGAGGAGAACCCATATTCAGGATATTATTCGGGGGGGGACTACAATTGTTATATCTTTGTATATTGTTATATATATTGGCATCTTTTTAGCAAAAAGACCATGAATTCCCCAAACTGTTCAAGTAAAAAACTTGAATCTGTTATTATTAAGGGAA
Source organism: uncultured Saprospiraceae bacterium (assembly GCA_934699305.1). Taxonomy (GTDB): domain Bacteria; phylum Bacteroidota; class Bacteroidia; order Chitinophagales; family Saprospiraceae; genus Parvibacillus. Next base: position 2,353 of record CAKUWM010000182.1, read on the forward strand.
AGCAAGTCTCGCTTTATATCTTGAAAGATTGGGATTTCGTACGATTGGTTGGCTTTTGTGAGTAAACAACGTCTCTGTGTTGAATTGGATTCGCAGTTTGGACAATAAGTTCAAGAGCTTAGCTAACAGAGCCAAGTGATAGAAATGGTCGAAGTGGATTAGATACAATTTTTTATTGGATCAAAAAGACTTCTTCTGTATTTGGATTGCAGTTGATCAATATGAGAAAAGAAGCATCAACTTCTTTGATAACAAAAGATGCAACCATTGGACAGAGGAATTTTGGCAAGCCATAAAAAAGAATCAGATAAGATATATGACAAATGATTTAGGAAAGCGTACTTACTGGAGATAATTCCCATTTATAATGCAAATTCGCTGTCCGAATAACAATTGTACAAAATAATTGGCACTATTGTTCATTATAGTCGTGTTTTGTAATGAATACTAAGCTACAATCATTAGTAAAACAAGCAAAAAAAAATTGCTCGATATTTTATTGGAATTAAGTTTTATCGGACAACAATAACAACAAATAAAAACATGATCAAACGTTACACTTTTTTTTTAGTTCTTACTTTTTTCTTTCTCACCCATGGATTCAGTCAGCAAATAATATATATATCGATTGAGAATGGCGATGATGGAAATGATGGATCATCAAGCAATCCTGTTGAAACGCTAACAAGGGGAATCGAGATTGCTAAAAGCTCGGACAGCTCTGAGGTGAATATTTCCATGATGAGTGGCATTTATGAATTATCGGAATCTATTAAAATAAATTCCGAGGATTTCGAAGGAAAGCACTTGAACATATCTGCATATGATAATGACGAGGTCATTATAAAAGGCAGCAAAAAGGTTGAGCTAAATTGGTCTGAAAAAAAGAACGATCTATATGCTGCCAGTATGGATGCAGATTTTGACCAATTATATATAAATGGTCAAAAAAAAATATTAGCGAGATATCCCGACTACACGGAGAATGAGATTCTGAACGGTTATTCAGCGGATGCCCTTTCCGATCGGCGTATAGCTAAATGGAAAAATCCCGAAGATGGATACATTCACGCTTTACACGTCGGGCAGTGGGGTGGAATGCATTATGTCATCACAGGTAAAGAGGGAAATGAGATCACTTACAGTGGAGGCCATCAAAACAATCGACCGTCAGATATGCACCAGAAATATAAATTCGTAGAGAATATCCGTGAAGAACTTGACAGTCCCGGCGAATGGTTTTATGATAAAAAGGAAAAACAGGTTTTATACATCCCGCTGGAAGACGAAGAGATAAATACAGCTCGGGTTGAAATCGTCACGACTCCTCATCTCATAGAGATCAGGGGAAGTGAGACAAAGCCCATAAAAAATATCCATATAAGCAACATCAAGTTCAAGCACACGAAACGCACTTTTATGGAACCGTACGAGAAGCTTATGCGAAGCGATTGGCGCATATATCGAGGTGCGGCAATATTAATTGAAAATGCAGAAGACTGTGCTATTACAAACTGTGAATTTTCAGAATTAGGTGGTAATGCAGTATTTATCAGCAAATATGGATTAAACATCAAAGTTAAAAGCAATCACATCTACAACATTGGTGCAAGCGCAATTTGTGTTGTTGGTGATGCGTCTGCAATACGCTCGGGGTCCTTTCAATATTCAGAATTTGTGGAATATGATGAAATGGACAAGACACCCGGGCCTGCAAACGCACTGTATCCACGTCAATGTTCAGTTGAAGATAATCTGATTCATGATATAGGGTTGGTGGAAAAACAAGTCGCCGGAGTTCAAGTTCAAATAGCAGCACAACTTGACGTCAGGCACAATACGATTTACAAAGTGCCGCGATCCGGCATTAATATTGGCGATGGGGCTTTCGGAGGACACCTCATTGAATACAATGATGTTTTTGAGACAGTACTTGAAACCAGCGATCATGGCGCCTTCAACTCTTGGGGCAGGGATAGATTTTGGCACCCCGACAGGAGAGTCATGAATGAATTGACTGACAATCATCCTGAACTAATCCTGTTAGACGCACTCTACACAACTGTTATCAGGAACAACAGGTTTCAATGTGCGCATGGATGGGACATCGACTTGGATGATGGCAGTTCGAATTATCACATATACAACAACTTATGCTTGCAGGGGGGAATCAAACTGAGAGAAGGTTTTGAAAGAAAGGTGGAAAACAACATCATGATTAACAATTCGTTTCATCCGCATGTGTGGTTTAAGAATAGCGGGGATGTGTTCCAGCGCAATCTTGTCATGCACCCCTATTATCCTATACAAGTGAACGATTGGGGAAGAACCGTCGATTACAATATTTTTGTTAGCGAAGAAGATCTTCAGAAACAAAAGGCAATGGGCACCGACCGGAACAGCAGAGTTTGCGGCGTTGAATTCAAAGACTATGAATCAGGTGATTACACGATAACAAACGAAGATATTCTTCAAGAGACGGGATTTGAAAACTTCCCGATGGACAGGTTTGGAGTTTATTCCGAAAACTTAAGGTTGGAAGCAGAAGAACCACATTTCCCCAAGCCGGTTATTTCACAAATCGATTCATCCAGCTCAGAAGGAGAATGGTTAGGCGCTACAACTAAAAATGTCGAAGGACTGGGAGATCAGTCAGCACATGGATTACCTGATGCAAGAGGTGTGATCATCTTGGAAATAAAACCCCAAAGCATACTTCACAAATCGGACATCGAAGTTGGAGATGTCATTAGAGCTATAAACGGTGTCCCCATAAATAATATAAGCCAACTTTTGAAACATACCGAAGAAAACAGGTGGAAAGGATCCATGAGGGTATTGTTATATAGAAATCAAATGGAAATTGAATCGATTGTCTCTTTTAGATAGTTTTGTTAATTTATTTTCGTATTTTTGAACCCTCTCCGTTAGGCGCATAAGAAAAGCTAACTATTACATATAAAACAAATCATGAGAAAAATTATTTTATTATTCAGTATCATCCTGTTAACGTCCACCTCGATGGTGGCACAACAAAAAGTGTGGAACGAAACCGAGGCTCAAAAAGCTGAACGGATGCAGTGGTGGACCAACGACCGCTTTGGCATGTTCATCCACTGGGGAATCTATGCTTTGCCTGCACGACACGAGTGGGTGCAAACCAATGAACGCATCCCGTTTGAAGAGTATAAGAAATACTTTGAATTGTTTGACCCGGATCTGTACAATCCTCGCGAGTGGGCGCAAAAGGCCAAGGATGCCGGAATGAAATATGCGGTGATAACGGCCAAGCATCACGACGGATTTTGCATGTTTGACACAAAACACACCGATTACAATGTGATGAACACCCCTTACGGAAAAGACATCATCAAAGAGTGGGTGGATGCATATAGAGAGGCGGGATTAAAGGTTGGATTTTACTATTCGCTGATTGATTGGCATCATCCGGATTTCACGATCGACAGGATTCATCCTATTCGTCCCAACAATCGGGCGGAATACGACAAGATGAATGAGGGAAGAGACATGAAGAAGTACCAGAAGTTTCTAAAAGATCAAGTTGCGGAGTTGCTCACCAATTACGGCAAGATCGACATTCTCTGGTTAGACTATTCATATCTGTATATATCACTCCAATAGTACCCCACTTTTCAATCGAAAAGTATACCACTTACCAATCACTTGAACGTATGTA
>CAKUWM010000183.1 GCA_934699305.1 uncultured Saprospiraceae bacterium
ATTTTAAACTTATTGTTATTTTTACACCAAGTTAAAACCACAAGATGGACGATATTAAGCCATATTTTTACTTTGGGCTTTCCATTGATTGCGTCATTTTCGGCTTCGATAAAGGCGAATTAAAGATTTTATTAATAAAGCGGAATGAAGCCCCCTTCTACAATACGTGGGCCTTACCGGGCAACTTAGTGCATCCAAAAGAAGAACTGGAATCGGCTGCTGTACGAATTCTCAAAGAGATTACCGGTCTGGAATATATTTTTCTCGAGCAGGTCAGGACATTTGGAGAAGTCAATCGCCATCCACTGGGTAGGGTTATTACGACTGCATACTGCGCATTGATCAATATTAATAAATTCAATCTAACACCGGGATCGCTTGCCGAAAGGGCTGAATGGGTCGCTGTATCAGAAGTAAAGCAATTAGCATTCGACCACAACAATATCTTCAGCGCTTGCTTGAATCACCTTCGCCATAGCATCAGAACCAAACCAATCGGATTTGAGCTTTTGCCTGATAAGTTTACACTTTCACAGTTACAGGATTTATACGAAGCCATTTTACAGCAGACTTTAGACAAAAGAAATTTCCGTAAAAAAATACTGTCCATGAATATCCTCGTGGACAATAAGGAACAACAAAAGCACGTAGCTCACCGACCTGCGCGTCTTTATGAATTTGATACAGCAAAATACAATGAATTTTTGAAAGAAGGTTTTACCTTTGATCTTTAATTATCCATTTTTTCAGGATATTTATTTTTTTACATTTTAATTTACCGACATTGACATTTGAAGAATTAGGATTAGACGAGCAGTTGCTTGAGGGCATCAATTCCATTGGATTTACCAATGCCACCCCGGTTCAGGAACAAGTCATTCCGTCCATCCTTAATGGTAGGGATGTCATAGCCTCTGCTCAAACCGGAACCGGTAAAACGGCAGCCTTTCTTCTACCTATTTCTCATAAACTCCTTACCCAAAAACACGATGAGAAAAAGATAAACTGCTTAATCATCGTCCCTACTCGTGAATTGGCGACTCAAATTGTATTGACGATGGAAGGCCTATCCTACTTTACCAATATCAGTTGCATCGCTATCTATGGCGGTGGTGATGGCCCCTCCTTTGCCAATGAAAAAAAAGCCCTCATCCAAGGTGTCGATATGGTTGTATGTACACCGGGTAGGTTGATAGCCCACATCAACATGGGTCATGTAGATTTCTCCGGTGTTCAATATTTAGTACTTGATGAAGCCGACCGTATGCTCGACATGGGATTTAGTAATGACATCAATTTCATCATATCAAAGCTTCCACTCAATCGACAAAATTTGATGTTTTCGGCCACTATGCCGGACAAAATCCGCTCATTGGCTCAAAATATTCTCCACAATCCATTTGAACTCAATATCGCCATCTCTAAGCCACCCGAGAAAATTGTTCAAGAAGCATTTGTCCTCTATGAAGCACAGAAAATACCGCTAATCAAGGAAATACTAAGGTCTAAAAAATTTGAAAGTATCATTGTTTTCTGCTCCAAAAAGCTAAATGTCAAGGAATTGACCCATGAATTAAAAAGAACCGGCCTCCGTGTAGATGAAATCCATAGCGACTTGGACCAAACAGTACGGGAAGAGACCTTACTTCGATTTAAAAATAAAAATATCAATATCTTAGTAGCTACCGACATATTAAGCCGGGGTATAGATATTGAAGACATCGATTTAGTAATCAATTACGATGTACCCCACGACGGTGAAGATTATGTACACCGTATTGGCAGAACAGCCAGAGCAGCGACGGATGGAACAGCATATACCTTTATCACCGAAAAAGAACAGAAAAAATTCTATGCCATCGAGACCCTACTTGAAAGGGAAATCACCAAAGCCAAAGTTCCCGACCATTTAGGTGAAACACCGGCATATAATCCCAACATCAGAAGAAAAACATTTAAAAAGAACCGCAATAATAAATATAAAAAAACACCTAAAAAAAGCCACAGACCCGAATAACTATATGGTTTCCATATATCCGATAATCTTTTCTTTTAAATAGCGCTCCTGAGCGTCCATCCCAGTCAAAGTAAAAGGTTTGACCACATTCCAATGCGGCCATCCATCATCGTCCAAGCCGACATAAGCGTAATAACCTTCCGGTTCAAGAAGTGTACACACGGCAACATGCATTAAATCCTGCTTTTCTTCTTTTGTATATTTTTTCTTTATTTTTCCCAATTCGCGCAGACCTATCAATAATAATGCCAGATTCAGATCCGGTAATTTATCCTGCTCCATATAATCTTTTATTTGGTGACGAACTTTCAACCAATTAAATTCCAATTCCCAATCTTCCATTTTCGCTTTTATCTATTCCAACATTTTATAGGAAGCATTGTTGTTCTGCCGCCTTTGTTTGATATTCTTGCTATCTGCATTATCCAACCATTTCATTTTATTCATTAATTGAAGTATGTATTCTGGAAGCTTTCCTGGCTGCCGGAATACTCGATATCCATCCTATCAGCAACACCGTAATCCCTACCGTGATAAAATCCAACAACCGCAATGATATAGGATACGTTTCCACTACAAATCCTTCCGGTATGGTAACCAAGCCCACTTCTTTCTGCAAAATATACAATATAATTGCCAACAAAAATCCAAAAAACAAGCCCAAGATGCATAATAACATACCACTTCGTATGAAGATTGCCATTATTCCACGATCCACCATCCCCAATGACTTCAGAATCGTGATATCTCGACGTTTGTCTAATACGATCATCCACAATGCTCCAATCATATTGAATGAAACAAGTAACAATGTCAGACACACGATGGCGTAAGACATCCATTTTTCGATATTCATCAATTTTAAAAAAGCCTCATCTTGTTGAAATCGATCTTTTATGACATATCCATTACCCATTATTCTTGAAATCTTGCCGGCAATATTCTTAATATTCTTAGTGGAATCAAGTTTTATTTCAAGTGCGGATACTTCATCGCTGTACTGGAAAATATCCCTTGCAAATCCAAGTGTAGTAATTACATATTCCTGATCAAATTCTTGTTGTATAGCGAACACACCCACCGGATCAATGAAGCGACTACTAAAAGGTGTCTCTAAAGGACTTCGATTAAGTCGCTTAGGAGCATATACCCTCAAATAGGTCAATTTATCCTCAATATCTACTGCCAACCGTTGTGCCACACCGGCTCCAAGAATAACAGGCGGCGGATCTTCTGCATTCAATATATACTTACCTTCTACCATATTTTTGGCGATGGACGTAACCTTCGTATAATTGTTGTCAACACCCTTCAACACTCCAAATGTCTGACTATTCTGATAGTCAAACAATGCAAGTTCTTCAAGCGTCGCGCTGACTCCATTGATTCCTTCTATTTTCTTTAATTTCAACACGACGACCGAATCCAACGGAAAAGTCTTGCCCTGAACAGGCGTCACCTTAATATCCGGATTAAACTTCTGAAACAATCCCGATATGAGATCCTCAAATCCGTTAAAAACCGACAAAACCAATATCAAAGCAGCAGTTCCAACAGCTATACCAAACACAGCAATAGCCGATATGACATTGATTACATTGGTGGATTTCTTTCCAAAAACATATCTAACCGCTAATCTCGACGATATCTTCAAACTTCTGCTTTTTCAACAAAGATAAAAGGATTGGCGGTATTAACATTTGATAAATTCTCATCCATTTTCAGATCTATAATTTTCTTACCATTCTTTCCAATTGTATTGAAAAGAGTTAGCGTCATCTTCCACTGAGCGAAATTGATTGTGTCCAGACAGTTCCACTGATGTCAACCAACTCCAATGTGTATTGACCGCTTAACTTTAACAAAGCTGAATCACTCAACACCAATTTAGCTTTGGCGCCAAGAGGTATGATCAGACTATGTTTTCCCGACTTTACCTTTGCAACATAATCATTCATTATTTGATCCGATTTGAGTGACGATAAATATTGCTGTCCAAATTCAACCACCTTAAATCCCCGTTTATCTATGACATTGACTCCAATCAAAAAGGAACCATATACATCAGCACCTTCATCTCTATATACCTTAAACTGTAATGTGCTATCTTGTATGTTGGCGTCACTTACCACAACATGTGGTCTGACAGACTTGTTGTGCAACTTACCATAAACCCCACCGTGAAAATATTGATTGGTAAATAATGTCAAGCCAAATATCCCCAATGATCCAATCAAAACAACTCTTTTTAAAACATTCTCGGATAATGGCAATTCACCGGAACCAAGCCATCCAAACCATCTCCATTTGGCAATTGTATGCTTTCTATCCATCAGCCATTGATCCACGGAATATCGACCGCCGCCCGTAAAAAATATCGTAAATCCACCGGCTACTCCAAGACTGCCTATCTGCCATTCATCCAAACACGTTGTCCCAATCCATCCCGATCCCAATAAGATCCCCAGTGCAAGACATAGAACTCCAAAAGCGGAAAGCCTTGTAAAAAAGCCAAACATAAATATTAAACCTACGATACCTTCTATTAATGTAAAAGCAACCATCGACCACCATAAGATATCAGGATGGGTAACCATATATTCTATCATCGGTTTTATGCCTAAAGCATGTGGCAAAAAATGATTAAATTTTTCCCCGATATATCCGGCTTCGTCCGGATTGAGCTTATTTTCTAACACCAATCTGCGCCAAAAAGCCGAAAAATAAGTCCATCCCACAACAAGGCGCAATGCTGTGGTAAACATACCGGAAAATAAGTTTATTTGTTGATTCATTTTATAAATTTATAAGATGCCGGACGGTGGCAAAAAACACTTTAATGAGGAATGACAAATCCGTCCAAAACTTCATCATTCCATGCCTTTCGATATCCATTTCAGTGCATTGGCAAAATGATCCATGAAAAAAGCATTATATTATTTTAGCTTTTCCAACTCTTCCATCAAATCCTTTAAATCCTGCTTCATCAACTTAATGACCGACTCAAGTTGATCGTACATATTCGCTCTGTTTTCTAATTCATCTGCCGTATATTTCCCTCCTTGACTGAAATAAATATCAATCAGCTGCTTCTTTTTTTTCTCTTTAATATCTTGTACTTGCCCAAAATTCTGCCAACTTTTAATCACTTGATCCCGCAAAGAAAGCTTATCAGGCTCATTGGGATTGAAATAATTCAAATAATACCATATTGAAGGTGGAAATACTTCAGATGTTTCTGTCTTAAACCATACTTCACGCAAAGAATTCCTTTCATGATGAAAATAAACTTTGGTTTTTACTGTCAGCATCAACACCCCCAGCACCGCTTCGGCCAGACCCGTACTTATTCCGATGACATCGGCGGCATTGCTACCATCCGCTTCAGCAAATAAAATTCCGGTCACTACAGCGCCGGCAGCCCCGATAACTATGGCGCTTACATTTAAAAATGATTCGATTTTCCCTTCTTTTTCTTTCATAAAGGAAGCAATCTGATTGGCCCGTTCTTCTTCACAATCCAACTCTGACGACAAAGCAGATATCTCCAGCGAAGCTAAATCAATACGATGGTTGATCTGTTGATTGAGCTCAATCAATTCCATCCGATAATCGATTGTCATCCGTTTATTTTTTTCTAAAGACTTGTGGGCATAATGGGTTATAAGATCCAAAGCGCCAATGGCATGCGCAATATTTAAGCTGTTTTTACTAAATCGATTCGTCAGAATAGTATCCAACTCAATTTGATAAAGTGGTTTGGGCAATTCATCCTTGGTATAATGGTAGGTGTTTTGCTGGTTGCAATTGCTCTTGTCAATTTGTGACTGAAGCCCACTGTTTTTAATGGTCGTACACGAAGTCGCAACACAACTTACAATAACCAATAACCAAAGCCCTTTAAATATATTTCCCTTCATCAATCTCAATTATTTAACCTTATTTCCGTTATTCAATCCTCATCCCTTACCCCTCATCACTCATCCCTCAATCCTCATCCCTTACCCCTCATCACTCATCACTCATCCC
>CAKUWM010000184.1 GCA_934699305.1 uncultured Saprospiraceae bacterium
CCAATTGGGGCAGTTAATACAATTTCAACATTATTGGAACCACAATCATTATTAACATTTTTATTTTTTATAATTATGCTAAATGTTCCTGGATTTAAATTATCGAAAATAATATAACCATTTGTCCATACCCATATATTTCCACCATCAATTGATATTAAACCACCTTTATCTGTTGTTACAATTATTCTTCCATCTTCACAAATTGGACATGTTGGGTTAATTTTTAAAATATCAAGAATACTTGGGGGAAAACAATCTTCGTCTTCGCAGTCAATTTTTCCATCTAAATCATCATCCTTCCCGTTATTACATATTTCTATCTTTTGAGGGTGTGGTCCATCAGGGATATCTTTTAGATTTAGAACTAATGTAGAATCATTAGTGGAATTAATTAGAGAGAATAATTTAATATCTTTAAAATCAATTTTATCACAGTTTAAAACTATACCAATAGTTGTTGTATTAGAGAAGTTAATAACATTTGTAATTATTTGAGATTCCCCATTAAAATAATAAATCTGGTTCTCGGTTAAGTTTTTATTTATTAGAGGTTCAGATATTTTATCCGCACTAGTTATAATATTGACTTGACATCCTTTTGTTATACTATAGTTTTGATTTTTTAGAGTTACAAAACCAGTTTTAATATCTTGACGTTTTTCAAGAATTAAATGGTAATAAGTTTTACCATCAATATAAGAACGGGATATAATATAATCCTGCCCTTGTTTTAATTCAAATAAAGGTTGACTTTTTTGGGCATTTAAAGTACCAAAACTAAAAAATATCAAAATTATTAGTTTCAATTGTGGTTGAATTGTGGTTGAATTGTGGTTGAATTGTGGTTGAATTGTGGTTGAATTGTACATAGTTTTCTTTTTTAGTTGAATAATTCCACAATAATAGGAATCAATATATTATTAAAAAACGTATTATGTATTATTAACATAAATTTAACATTAGTCATTGTTTTTTCTAAGGGGATATTTTATCCGTGAAATTATCATTCAAGATGAATCGGCCAAGCACAATCGAATAGACTGCCCTACCACCTAAGTGATGGGGTGCACCTCTCACACCACCGTAGCATTAGAATATATATGTCAGATCAATTTATATGCCCACAATGGTGACATACATGCGCCTGTGTATTGCCATTATAATCCTGAATGGCATTTTTTATTTGGACGCCAATATCTTCCAATACAAAGCCTGATTGGAAAATTTCTTTATAACAACGGTCACAAAACCACATCAATTTATCGACTTCGCCATCGTGTCTATGTCTTTCTATCACAAGTCCAACAGTGTTAGCAGGTCTTTGAGGTGAATGCGGTACACGGGGTGGAAGAAGAAACATCTCACCTTGTCGTATTGGAATTGTCTCCATCATTCCTTCTTCATTGATAATTTTAACCTCTATATCACCTTGAATTTGGTAAAAAAGCTCTTCACCTTCATTGAAATGATAGTCTTTCCGACCATTTGGCCCACCGACGACCATCACTATAAAATCTTGATTATCAACATATATCTGCTTATTACCTACCGGTGGCTGAAGCAAGTCTTTGTTTTCTTCAATCCATCGATTTAAATTAAATGGTCGTGCAATCATATCTTTTTATCAATAAAATTAAGGATATTTGTCCAACTATCAAAATATTTGAACAATCAATTTAGTTAAATCAGAAAATACGTAAATATGGATTTGTCTCTAAAAGGAAAATATGCCTTGGTATGTGGCGGCAGTAAAGGTATAGGGCTGGCGAGCGCCATCGAAATGTCTCGACAAGGTTGTAATGTCACTTTACTTTCCAGGAATGTACATGATTTAAGTCAGGCGCTGAAATTATTGTATAAAAACGATAATCAGGTTCATCGCTTCATCGTTGCAGACCAAAGCAATCCGGAGGAAGTGTCTCGTCGATTTGCCACGATACCACACGGCTTCCATATTCTCGTATTAAACAGTGGTGGACCTAAAGCCGGTATGATAATAGATTCAACAACACAAGACCTCCAAGTTGCGTTTAACAATCTTTTGCTCAGTAGTCAAATTATTGTACGCCATAGTTATACATATATGAAGAATGCCATATACGGTAGGATTATCAATATTATTTCAATCGGCTTAAAAGAGCCTATCCCCGGACTTGGTGTATCCAATACAATCAGAGGAGCAGTGGGCAATTGGTCTAAAACATTGGCGTATGAATTAGGTCCTGACGGTATTACAGTCAACAATGTATTGCCGGGTTATACCCTGACAGACAGGCTATCTCACTTAATGGAACAGCGTGCTTTAGATAGGGGCATTAACAAAGACGATGTTATACAGATGTATGTTGATCAGATTCCTTTGAAACGGCTTGCTTCCCCCAATGAAATAGGCAATGTCGTTGCCTTTATTGCCAGTCCGGCAGCCGGCTATATCAATGGCGTTAATCTGCCTGTGGATGGTGGCTATTTAAAGAGTTTGTAATGGATTATTTGCCAATGATAACCTTACAATCCCTTTTCTTTGGCTTCGTCCCATAGTGCATCCATTTCCTCCAAAGTCATTGCTGCCAATGGCTTCAACGCGTTGGATTCAATGTATTGAAATCGGGATTTAAATTTGTGATTGACGTTCTGCAAAGCCTGTTCGGGGTCAATTTTATTAAATCGAGCGTAGTTAATCAAGGAAAACAATACATCTCCCATCTCTTCTGTCTTCCGTTCGATTGATTCATTTTTATCTTCGATGACATCGTGTAATTCCCGGAGCTCTTCCATCACTTTATCCCAAACGTCTTCAGAATACTTCCATTCAAAGCCCACCTGAGCTGCTTTATCTTGCATTCTATAGGCTTTGATAACGGCTGTTAATGAGTTGGGGACGCCTCCAAGAACAGACTTTTTACCTTCTGTCAATTTTATCTTTTCCCAATTTTGCTTCACTGCGGCTTCGTCGTCCAGTTTCAGATCTCCGTAAATATGAGGATGCCGTCTTTTAAGCTTTTCGATTTGAGCGAGAATCATCTCCTCTAATGTAAATTGCTTTCCTTCGGTAGCGATTTTGGTATAAAACAACAGATGAAGCATCAAATCGCCCAGCTCTTCTTTAATATTCGTCCAATCCTTCAACGATATCCCTTCAACCAATTCATACACTTCTTCGACGGTGAGGTTACTAAGCGTATGAATGGTCTGTTTTTTATCCCACGGGCATTTCTCGCGAAGGGTATCCATGACTTCTACCAATTCTTTAAAAGCGTCGCTATAACTCAAGTTAAATCATTTTTCAATTGCTAAAACAAATGACCCATCAGGTCTTTTTTCACCTTAAGGTATTCGATATTATAAGGTTCGGCGGGGATAATCAGGGGAATTCTATCTTCGACGATTATACCTGAATTTGTCAGATAATCCAATTTCAATGGATTGTTGGTAATCAGATTGAGCCGATCCACCTGCAGCAATTGTAATATCTGTACACCCGCACTATAATCTCTTTCATCCCCTTTAAATCCCAAGTGTAGATTGGCATCAAGTGTATTCATACCCTGATCCTGGAGATGATATGCTTTAATTTTATTGATTAATCCGATACCTCGCCCTTCTTGACGAAGGTACACCAAGTGCCCTCCACGTTCAGCTATTATTTCCAATGCGCGATGCAACTGGGGACCGCAATCACATTTTCTTGAGCCGAAAGCCTCGCCGGTAATACACTCTGAGTGTATCCTAACATAAGGTGTGACAGAGGCATCCTTTATTTTGCTCAACGCTATATGAGGCATAGGCTCATCCTGATGTTCGGCAAAAACTGTTATGGTAAATTCGCCAAATTGAGTCGGTAAATGTGCTTGTGCCTGTATTGAAATCAAAATAACAATGCTATTAGTAAAATGGATAAATATCCACGTAAAACAACCAATATAATAAAAAGTTCTACCTACGTCGTGTATTCATCTTCATGCTTTGAGTGAAAATGACACCTAAAACTAAAGAACATGTAACAACCAATAAAATCAACATAACTCCTTATTTATTTACAAAGCTACATATACTCGGGCACTTTCAAAAATACTTGCTTTTACGACTAAAACAATTATTGGCTTTAATCCTTACCTTTAAATACAATATTTGGTATCCTTAACTTTTTATATCTACTTATTTTAAATAAATCATCCGTGCTTATTATTATTTTTTTACTCAACATCCAATTCAAAAGCTTAATTGGAATACGTTATCCAACGTTAAGTTCAATTAATCCCCCAACTAACTAAGGCGAACTATTTTCTTAAGTTTCAGCTAAATAAGTCCAATAATTATGAAAATATTAAGATTTCTTTAATAAATAAATCCAACAAAATGTTTATCTTTGCGGCTTAATTCAATGGATTTGAAAGAATTTAGTAAGAAATTGGGTATTTATTCTATCGTATTTCTCTTATACTTGAGCAATACGGGCTTAATATATTCTGTTCATACTTGTATTCATTCCGGTGTATCTGTCGTCGAATTGCCATCATTCTCACTTGAAGACGACCACTGTGCTGATGTAATAAAAGATAGTACGTGTAAAGAAGTACAAGATGATTGTTGTGCAAAGACGACTACGACTGAGAAAAAGGATTGCCATACGCATCATACAAAGTACGAAAAGGCAGACCTTGTGTCAGTTAAACCTGACCCTTCTTTTAAATATTTTATTGACTATAATTCCTTAGTCAATTTTGTATATATTACGGACAACTTAGTCGAGCCCATTGACCTTTGTAACACTCACTTCATCCACTATTCCAAGCAAATTAAAGATTGTACTGCCGAGTCCGCCTTAGATTATCGAATAGGGCTGAACTCCTTCATTTGTTAGATTTCAGATAAGATTAACCCGAATATTTTACCACCAGCAGGTGCGTAATGGTATTTCTTATTTATTAAAAAATTGTAACAAATGAAATTAAATTATTTTTGGATATTATTTATCCTATTTACCTATAATATCACGACGGCTCAAACTCCCAAGCCAATTCTATCCCAACTTATTGATCAGACCGGAACACCCATTATTGCAGTTTGGGTCTCTGTGAATCATAGTGCACTCAAAGTACAAACGGACGAAAATGGAATGTTTGAACTAAATACAACTTCCTGGCCGGCACATCTTGATATCGATTTGGGTGATGGCGAAGTGGTGCATGTGGACGTGGCGGATGCTGCAAGTGCCAAAGTAATTACAGCAACTAAGATTCATAAATTAGACGAATTTGTCATAAAAGACAAGGTTACTCGTGAATTAAATACACTCCAGACTCGGAATGTCGAAACCATCACTAAAAAAGAATTTCAAAAGGCTGCTTGTTGCCGTCTCAGTGAGAGCTTTGACAATACCGGTTCAGTCAGCGTCAGTGAAACCGATGCCGTCACAGGAGCCAAAGAAATGGAAATACTTGGCTTGAGAGGCATATACAGCTTGATTACCCTGGATAACACCCCTGACTTTGGAGGTATCAACTACCCTTTTGCACTGGATATGATTCCGGGAACATGGCTCAACGAAGTTGCCATTTCCAAAGGAATATCCAATGCTATCAACGGCAGTAACGGCTTTTCGGGTCAAGTCAATATTGGCTTAAAGAATCCATTTGAAGACCAGCCGCTATTTGTCAACATGTATGGCAATACAATGGGCAGATATGAGGCCAATGTGCACATAAATAAAGTATTGCCCAATCCTGCCTTTGCAACAGGTCTATACCTTCACGCAAGTAAAAACTTTAACAAGATAGACGACAACCATGATAATTACATGGATACCCCTCTTTCATCCCAATTAAATGCTCTATACAAGTTTAGAATTGATGGGCTTGGACCATGGGAGTCCGGACTTTCCGTTCAGTTTGTCAAAGACGAAAGAACAGCCGGACAAAAAGTTGTCAATGCTGAGAATCCATATACTGCAACCAGTGATGCGCAACGATTTACAATCAATGGAAATACGGGCTTTGTCGGATTCAACAAAGAAGGAAGAAGTGTAGGAGTTAAATA
>CAKUWM010000185.1 GCA_934699305.1 uncultured Saprospiraceae bacterium
ACCAATTAGGAAACGCTTACGAATACCTCATAAAAGAATTCGCGGATGATTCTGGCCATACTGCAGCCGAGTTTTATACCAACAGAACGGTTGTGAAGTTGATGACCATGATTATGGATCCGCAACCAGGCGAAAGCGTGTACGACCCTACCTGTGGTTCTGGAGGCTTACTACTTAACTGCGCCTTGCATTTACGTGATGAAGGCAAGGAGTACCGCACTTTAAAATTATACGGACAAGAAATAAATCTGATCACCTCTGCCATTGCACGTATGAACATGTTTATGCACGGGATAGAAGAGTTTAGTATTGTACGTGGTGATACCTTGGCACAACCAGCATTTTTAGAAAACGATACGTTGAAAACCTTTAATGTCATATTGGCCAATCCACCATATTCTATAAAAGCGTGGGATCAAAAAGCATTTACCAACGATCCTTTTGGACGTAACATTTGGGGGACACCGCCACAAGGTTGTGCCGATTATGCGTTTCAGCAACACATCCAAAAGAGTTTGGATGCTGAAAATGGACGTTCCATTTCATTATGGCCTCACGGTATTTTGTTTAGAGATGCTGAAGCCGACATGCGAAGAAAAATGATTCAGGAAGATTTGGTAGAATGTGTCATTGGTTTAGGACCAAACTTGTTTTATAACTCGCCAATGGAAGCGTGTTTGTTAATTACAAGAACTAATAAAAGTGAAGACAGAAAAGGTAAAATATTATTTATCAATGCTGTTAACGAAGTGAAACAGGACAAGGCTATTTCTTTCTTAGAAGAAAAGCATATCAATAAAATATTTAATGCCTTTAAAAACTATGAAAGCCAAAAGAACTTTTCAGTCTTGGTAAGTGCGGAAGATGTACTTGCTTATAAAGGTAATATGAATATTAGTCTTTATGTACAACCTGAAAAAGAAGAAGGAAGCGAAATTTTATCCTTTGAGCAAGCATATGATAATTGGAACAAATCAGGAAGTAATCTGAAATCATCGATGGATGAATTATTTAAAATATTGCAAAATTAATGGAGACGATGATAAGTGAACAAATATCAATAGATAAGAGTGATTGGACTCCAGTTAAATTTAGCGATATAGTCTTTGAGCCTAAAGAATCATCTAAAGACCCAAAAGCAGATGGCATTAAGCATGTAGTTGGACTTGAGCATATTGAATCTGAAGATATCCATTTACGTCATTCGGCAAATCTTGATACTTCTACAACATTTTCAAAACGATTTGCGGCAGGTGATGTATTATTTGGAAGGCGTAGAGCATATTTAAAAAAAGCGGCACAAGCTAAGTTTAATGGTATTTGCTCAGGAGATATTACAGTTTTTAGAGCAAAGGAAAACTTGATGCCTGAACTTTTACCCTTTATAGTTAATAATGAAAAGTTCTTTGATTATGCCATAAAACATTCTGCGGGTGGCCTTTCGCCACGGGTAAAGTTTAAAGACCTTGCCAATTACGAATTCCTCCTCCCACCAAAAGACCAACAAGCCAAACTTGCTGAATTACTTTGGGCTATGGATGAGGTGATTGAGAAAGACACTCAATTATTGGATAATATAGTTTTAAATTTAATAGTAAATGAAAAACTAATTTTTGCTAGTAAAACTTATTGTGCATTAAAAACAATTATTTTAAATAGCTTATCAGGTGGAACACCTAACACTAAAGTTCTAGAGTTTTATTCTAATGGTACAATCCCTTGGTTAACTACAAAAATAATAAAAGAAGACTACATAGAAATTGGAGAGAAATTTATAACCAATGATGCAGTATTAAATTCTGCTGCTAAAGTTTTACCTAAAGGTAACATCATTGCTGGCACTAGAGTTGGTGTTGGTAAATTTTCTGTAAATCTTTGTGACATTTCATTTAGTCAAGATGTTACAGGATTGATTATTGATCATTCTAAAGTAAATATTGATTTTTTAGTATATCAATTAAATTCTGTTGTATTTCAGAGTAAAATAGAGCCTTTTTTAAGAGGAACTACTATAAAAGGAATTCTAAAAGACGATTTATTAAACATGAAAATTTATTTGCCAAGCATGGAAAAACAACTTGAGCTAAAAAATTTAATTAAGGAACATAAAAATTCAAGAGATTTAACAAAATCCAAAATCTCCAGTTCCAAAGCCTTACAAAAGAGTTTAATTAATCAGGTGTTTTAGATATGGAGTATAGGTTGTTTTATTCATACCAATCAGATTCTCCAAAAAAGGTGAATGAGCAATTTATTGAAAATGCCATTAAAGGGGCTATTAAAACAATTAAAGGAGCAAAAATAAAACTTATAAAAGGATTTAGAGGAACTTCAGGACAATTGCCATTGACAGATACAATGCTTCTTCAATCTGAATCATCAGATATTTTTATTGGAGATGTTACATTGACTGCTGAATTTAATGATCATGTGCTTAAGGATCATTGGTGGTCTAAATCGTATAAAAAGATTGATGTTACAGGTAGGGTAAAGAAATATCCTAATGGAAATGTTCTTATAGAAACGGGTTATTCTTGGGCTAAAAAAGAGTATGATAGAACTATTTTGGTCATGAATGAAGCTTATGGGATGCCTGACGAATTACCTGTAGATATGGGACATTTGCGTTGGCCCATAACCTACAATTTAGCTAAAACGTATAGCAAGGAAGATTATGATAGAGAATTTAATCAATTATTGATAGAATTAAAAGGAGCAATTGTTGCGGCTTTAAAAACAACTAGAATACATCATAGAAACAGATTTAAACCATTTAAGCAACATGATGTATGGAAGAGCTCTGATTTTGAAAAGAAATTAATCGTAACAACGGAGTTAAAAAGTGTAATTAATAATCTTAGAAATGGTTTATTAAATTCTGGTAATCCTCAGAGGTTGTTAGGTCCAAATAAATCAGGAAAAACGCGTGTATCGAGAGAGTTATTTAGGAAAATAGATGCTACTATAAGAAGAGATGAGGAATCTTTAGAAAAAGTATTGTATTATGATTTAAGTTCTTCTGGTTATGGACACATACAGGTACAGCTGCAAGACATTAGAGATTTAAATCAAGATTATATAGTTATTGTGGATAATTGTCCTATTGAAATTCATAAAAATTTATGTGATGAATTACATGGTACAAACGTAAGAATCTTGACAATAGCAAATTCAGATCAGGTAAATTTTGATGATCACGGGACTATTAGGTTGAGTGAAACTTATGCGAGTGATATTATTAAAATTGGAGTAGAGGAAAGGTTTAATAACCCCATGGCTTTTGAAATTATACGAAATTCTGGAAGTAATATTGAAAAAGCAATCACTTATATCTCCTCAAACATTAAAGATCAAGACATAATTGCTCCAGACTATTCTGAAAGATGGAACCAATTATTAGGAACAGAGTTACTTAATTTAGGAGCACTTCATATTTTAGAAGAATTATCACTTTTTACGCATGTTGGGTTGAACAATAAATTTGAAGAACATTCTCGTTTTATAGTATCGAATTTACCCGATTCAATCGATTTAGAAAAGTATAGAGGTATTTTATTAACCCTAGCAAACAGAGGTGTTATTAGAATAGTTGGCGATTTCGTTGTTTTAGACTCATTTGTAGAAGAGTTAGCTTCTCAGAGAATCAGTAAATTTAGTGGTGAGCAGTTTTCAGAATATGTTTTAAAGGTTTCAAAATACAATCTTTCTAAGCAATTTGGCCAACGACTTATAGAATTAAACAAAGAGCCACAAGTAAATTTAATTGAACATCTCACGGGCAAAGAGGGACTTCTAAGTAGTTATAATTTTATAAATACGGATCAAGGTTCTCAGATAGTATTAAAAATAGCAGAAATTTTTCCTATTGAAATAGGAAATCTTCTTTTTAATGAACTTCAAGAGAAAAGTATTGATGAACTTAAAGAATTTACTTTTGGGAGAAGAAATACAGTTTGGTGTTTAGAGAAACTAGCATTAGTTAATGAAACGGCTAAACAAGCTATAAAATTATTATATAGATTAGCCCTTTCAGAAAATGAATCTATAGCGAACAATGCTACAAATGCATTTGTTCATATATATCAGCTGTACTTATCAGGAACAATATTGGGCCTCGTGGAAAGATTGGAAATTTTAAGGGAGCTATTAGAGATTAACGGAATTAGTCCAGTTATTTTATCTGCTCTTAACAAGGGCCTCCAAGCTTCAAGTTTTCATGGACCTGTCAAAACTTGGGGTGCTGATAAAAAAGAGTTAAAGTCTTATGATCAAGAGCATGAGATAAAATTAGAGGAAAAAAAACAATACTATAAAGACATAATCGAATTATTAGAGCACTTGATGTATAGTAAAGTAGAATTAAGTTCGAATTGTAAAGAAATAATTATTAACCGTTTTCCCGAACAATATAAATTAGGGGCTTCAGATAGCATAATGGCTGCTATCGAAAAAATAATTATAACAGAACAAGAATTATCTTCTGAACTTAGACATATATTGGAAAAAATGACCTTATTTAAGTTTGGCATAGAAGAAGTGAAACTCAATAAAATAAAACAACTTCTATACGAAAATCAACCAATTGAAGATATAGACAAATTAAAAGTTCTTGTTATTGATGCAGCTTTTAAGAGTATCCAAACGGAAAATGGATGGAAAGATCTTGCAAAAGAAGAAGCACAAGCGCTTGCAGAAGAGTGGATAAATACAAATAATACGTTCTGGATTGATAATTTACCTCAACTATTAGAGGGGAAACAAAGTCATACTTTTGCTTTTGGGGAAAAGATAGGTGAATTGTATCAGCATGATGAAGGTTTAATCAGAAGTATTATAGAGGCTTTGGTAAACATACCTTTTGAGGAGCAGAATATTGGTTTCATTGCAGGTTATATTTTTGGAAAGAAAGACGACACTTTTACAAGGAGTGTTATTGATGATTTTTTAGAACAAGACATTTTAAAATTTCATGTTTTTAGATTTACACATTTTTTGCAATTAAGAGTTGAAGATATTCAGAAATTACTTCCTGTACTATATACTAATCCATCCTTTGTTATGGCTTTGCAGTATATAAGGCTTGATCATTTATTGAATGATGATATTATTGAAATAGTCAATAATATATCAGATATTCCAGAATATGGAAGATCATTTGCTCTTGAATTACTTTGGGAAGTATGCAGAAATGAAGATAAATGGAGTGGCCTAAAAGCAACTATAAAGCCTCTTTTATTTGTAGAAGGTGTTTTCAGGCATAAGACACTGATTGGAAGTTTGTTACATGTGGAGGATTTTGTTAAAAAACTGACTTCTGATGGAATAGATGAAAAAGAAGTTGCATTTTTCATAAACGAAATATTAAATGACTATTCAGAGTTTAATGTAAATAATGAGACTATACTTAATATATTAATGCTTCACTTCCTTGAAGAAAAGTTTGACTTGGTTTGGCCTTTAATTGGTAAAAAATTATTGGATAGGACTTATTACTTAAATCAAGACTTAAAGAATATACTTCAATATTATAAGTTTGATAGTGGAAAACTTTTAGCTTGGTGTGAAACTAATGCGCCATTAGGAGCAATAAAAATGATTGGGATTATCCCTTTAGAATATAAAAATGAGGAAGGAGATCTAGTGTGGACAGAACAGGCAAGTTTAATGATTCAGCATTATGGAGATAATGATGATTTTCTGTCTGCATTAAGCGGTGTATTAGGTAGTTATGCCGTTGTTGGGTCTGCAGTTCCAATTTTTCAAGCACGGACTAGGCTATTAGAGAGTTTGTTAACTCATGAAAAAAATAAAGTCCAAAACTTTGCAAAAGAACAAATAGAAAGGATTAAAATATATACAGCTAGAGAGCAAAATTTTGATGAGAATTATAATTTAGGAGAAATATAAATTAATATGAGCTTCAACGAACAAAATAGTGTAGAAAACTACATCATCAAACAGCTTTCAGGTGTTAATTTAAACACCAATGAAGTATCAGAAGATGCAACATC
>CAKUWM010000186.1 GCA_934699305.1 uncultured Saprospiraceae bacterium
TAATTAAGACTCCTTTATAATATAAAGCTTTTTAAAGAATTTTCCAAGAGAGATTAAGGGTATTTATTTGGGTAATTGCAAGAAATGTACCCAAATAAGTAAATAATATCTTTGATTGAATAACTTTACAAATACAGTGTTACTTGTCTCAAAAGGGTACAGTTTTTTTACATCAAAAAAATTCAAATGATTTATCTTCTTCAAACAGGAAAGCTTGTTCAATCTTTCCGGGAAAGCTGGAATGCGTTTATAGACCAGCTTCCCGGTTATCTTACGGCGATTCTCATTGTTGCCATAGGCGTGTTTATATCAAACAAACTCACATATATTTTCAAAAGGATCGTGGCGAACAAAACTGAAGACCCGCTGATGACCAACTTTCTTGCCAGGGCTATTAAAGTTATTCTGATAATTCTGGTGCTCATGTTTGCTATGAGGATTGCCGGGCTGCAGGGAATTGCGAACACGCTACTTACGGCAGCTGGTGCATCAGCTGTAATTATCGGTTTCGCTTTCCGGGACATTGGTGAGAACTTCATTTCAGGGATT
The DNA here is from genome assembly GCA_934699305.1 of uncultured Saprospiraceae bacterium. Lineage (GTDB taxonomy): Bacteria > Bacteroidota > Bacteroidia > Chitinophagales > Saprospiraceae > Parvibacillus. The sequence continues at coordinate 550 of CAKUWM010000186.1, forward strand.
ATACTTTCATTTAACCGGCCGTTTAACATAAACGACACCATTCAGAGCGGCGATATTTTTGGTAAGGTAAAATCAATGGAATTCAGGTACACGAAAGTGAAAACTTTTGATGGTAAAGATGTTTATATCCCGAATAGTGATGTGCTTAAAAAACCGCTTTTTAATTACACCGAAGACGGTTTTATCCGGTGGGAATTTGTAGCCGGTATAGCCTATGAAGATAATGTGGAAGCGGCCGAAGCCTTGATAATGAAAACTGTGAATGACAACCCGAAGGTCATTAATGAAGAGGAGCATGAAACTTTTATCATTGTGGATGAGCTCGCGGTAAGTACGGTGAACCTGAAAATTTATTTTTGGGTTGACACTAAAGAATTTCGAAAAGAAGCTATAAAAATCAGAGGAGATGTTATTTCGGACGTCAAAACAGCTCTTGATGAAGCAGGGTTCAGTCTCCCGGCAGATATTCAGGAGATTAAGCTATACGGTAGCCAGCAGTCAATACCTGTAAGCATCAAAACTGTGGAAGAAATCCGAAAATGAAATCCTGTACTGTTTTTTAAAACTATTTTAGTTTTATTAAATAATGACACTTTACCACTACCTGATATTATTAGTCAGTCTGTCTGCAATCTTTGCATACATAAACCAGAGATGGATAAAGCTACCGTTTGTTATCGGTTTATTTCTGCTATCCACTATTCTTTCGGCAGCAGTTATCATTTCAGGAAATATTTTTCATTTACCTGTAAATGATATAGAGTCAATTTTAGAAACTGCGGATATCGATAACGTGATTCTCAATATTTTATTGGGATTCCTACTTTTTGCGGGAGCGCTTCATACTGATTGGGGAGAGATTAAAGGTCAACTAAAGGCTATCAGTATTTTTGCTGTGGGCGGCACGATCCTCTCCACACTTATAGTCGCCGGTTTACTCTTCATGGTTTCGAGTCTCTTACATCTAAATATCAACTTTTTATTTTGTATGCTTTTTGGCGCTTTAATTTCTCCCACCGACCCGATTGCAGTACTTGGTATATTAACCAAAGCCAATGTTCCAAAAAAGACCGAAATAACAATAGTGGGAGAAAGCCTTTTTAATGATGGGATAGGGGTTGTTTTATTTATTGCGCTTTTGGATATGGTAAGAAAGGGAAGCATCGATTTTGATCTAGGTCACTTCTCATGGCTATTTGTTCAGGAATCTGTTGGAGGCGTTGTTTTCGGATTATTATTAGGATATGTTCTTCATATATTGCTTAAATCAATTGACCATTATGAAACAGAAGTTTTGTTGACACTCGCATTCGTAATGGCAGGGTATGCATTATTTAATTTTATCCATATCTCCGGGGCTTTAGCAATGGTAGTAATGGGATTGATGATCGGAAACTTCAGAAAAACTGTAGCAATGAGCGATTTGACAGCTGAATATCTTAATAAGTTTTGGGAACTTTTAGATGTAATTTTAAATGCGATCCTTTTCATCCTTATCGCTTTCGTCATTCTAGTTATTGATTTCAATCTCAGGTACATTTTGCTCGGCATCGCCACTATTTTTATTGTGCTTTTGACCAGGTTGTTTCTTATTTATCTTCCGATAATTTTAGTACCCGGAATAGTAAAAGTCAATAAAAAAGAAGCGTTGATTATATGGTGGGGTGGCCTGAGAGGCGGATTGTCACTGGCGCTGGTACTTTCCCTGCCGCAATCGGAAACCAAGGAACTATTATTGGTTGTTACTTATACAACTGTGGTATTTAGCATATTGGTGCAGGGGCTGAGTATCTCTAAAGCAGTAAAAGTTTACAAGAAAATAATTAGTAAGAATGTTAAAGCATGATGTTATTCTCGCTTACCAACGACTATCAAAGTATCTAAATTTACACGTTCCTTCACCCAGCCTTCCAAAGTTTCTTCCTGAGTTGTATTAAGCAGTCGTTCCGCTGTATAAAACAAAACAGGCACCTGCTTTGTAACTGAATCCTGAACAGGATATGGATGGTTCGCGAGTGAGAGGTTCGAAATCTGGGGAAACAGGATCCTGATCTCATTTTGTAATTGCGGGTTATTATATTTAATGGATTTAATCTCTTCCTGCAACCTAGCGATAAGAACGTCTTTGGCATCAATCTGGTTTTCCTTTATTTCATTTTCACTCATTAACGAGTCCTGTTTTACAATCAGTTTTGTATCATAAAGGTTGTAGTTGAGCATTATTTTTCCGATACTATCGAGTTCATTTTTTGTAAATCTTTTTGAAAAAAATACAACTTCAAGCTTTCTTGGCTTGGTGGCAAAACTTGTTTTTTTATACAGAATAATATCTCCCTTATTTTCAAATTCAGTTTTTAAGAAGCGCTCCGTTCTTTCGTTAAATTTTTGTTTCTCATACAGTTGCCATGCAAAATAAGCGCTGGGAATAAGCATCAGAAAAATTAAAAGGGTAATGGAATACCGCACATTTCTTTGGTGCTTTTTATCAACTTGTTCCTTTGAGGGATATTTCAAATAACTGACTATGATATACGTGGCAATACATATAAACGTGCAATTTATAGTATAGAGATACATCGCGCCTAAAAAATAATTGAAATGGCCCGTACCGAGACCATAACCCGCCGTGCAAAGTGGAGGCATTAACGCCGTTGCTATGGCCACACCTGCAATTGGCAGGCCTTTCTCCCGGCGTGTTGTGCTTATTACACCTGCGAGCCCGCCGAAAAAAGCGATCAGGATGTCATATATATTAGGGGAGGTCCTGGCAAGTATTTCAGATTGCGGGTTTTTAAAGGGACTGAGGTAAAAGTAAATCGTTGAAACCAGTAAACTCACAATTGTCAGAACCAGCAGGTTTTTCAATGCTTTTCTCAATAAAGAAAAATCGTATGTACCTAAGCCAAATCCTGCGCCAATAATTGGCCCCATTAATGGAGAGATTAACATGGCTCCGATCACAACAGCAGTTGAATTAACATTCAAACCGACCGAAGCAACCAATATAGCGCTGGCAAGTATCCATAGAGTTGCGCCCTTAAATTCTACATTTTTTCTTACTTCAGACAGCGTTGTTCGCCTATCCTGCAAGCCCCCGTTTAAATTAAAATTTTGATACCACCAGTTCATTTTATAATTTGTTGGTTCATGGATTCGCCTTTAATCAATGTTTCCTCAAAGGCGTCTATATCAAAGCCTTGACGGAAAAATATTTTTTTAATAGAACATCATATGCAAATTTAAATATCGATCACTCCGTCCGGCATAATCAGAAGGAAAATTTTCAATTCTTTCAATACTCACAGACTTTATAAATTCAGTACCCGCGAATAAAATTAAAATTGGCGTTAGCGAATAGAGTTGTATACAAATGTAAGATCCGACAAATCCTGTTTATTTACAAAAGACGATTCGGCTGTTTGCATTGTTTTTTGAGAATGTAAGGATATAGATAGATTTTTCCCGGTATTATCTGATAGCGAAAATAAAATTTTCAGGCACTTCATCAAATGTATTATTACAGAAGGGCTATTGGCGCCAAACTGTCTTATCTGATTAAATGCAGCGTCCATCATTCCTTCAAAATCAAGAGGCGCTAAAATAAGCCTCAATTCGCCGTCTTTGTCGCATCTGTAAGGAGAAGGAAAATCTATCCTAGCAAGTTTTCCTAAAATTGCGGTTAACTTATCCAGGCAATTGATAGCTGTATAGGGGTCATTAATTCCGGATGACAGGGCTCGGCATGCAACTTCCACTAATTGGTGAATAGCAAATTCAGGATTTTGAAAATCCGTACTAATAGTATCCAGATGAAAATGATCAGAGAGATTTTTTTTAAAACGATTCGGGTCTTCCGCTTTATAATTATAAATACGGGCAATAGGCATATCCTTTAAAATATAATGCCCCGGCCTGTACAAAACTTCTACTACTACATTTTCTTTTTTTGCAAAATCTATTAATTCATTATCAATAAATTGAAGATATCCATCTTTTTTATTTAATATTTCTATTGTATTTGCTGTGTTCAAGTCATTTCGCTTTACATTTTCTTTTTTTAAATCTCCTCCAAAGCCCGAGGGATAAATTTTGTTAGATGATTTGTTAAATATGTCACCTATATTTTCAATTACATTACTGCTTTGTATACTGATGCTCACATGATGTATAAACAATATCAACAACACAATATTTATAACAGCTAATACCAGCGCAAATAACACGGAAAGATTTGGTACAAAAGTGTATGTTTCCTGCCCCTTAACCGCGTTCAGCACGATCAGGCAGTATAGATAGGTACCTGAATACGATCCTAAAACAATTTGATTCATATTCTGGTACATAAAATTTCTTAAAAGCCTTGGGCCAAATTGATTAGTTGCTAATGTAAGCACTACAAGGGTGATAGAAAAAACGGTTCCGGCCACACCAATCATGGCGCTGGCAATTGCGGATAAAACTTTTCTTGCCGATTCGGAACTTCCCGAAAAGATCATTCGATAAATGCCCTTAGGCTTGAATCCAGTGATAGTATCAAGGTAAAGAAATAATACCGATAAAGCTATCCCTATCATAATTATTATTAACGGTTTGAACCAGAAGGAAGAGTTAAGCTTTTTTAAGAAGTAAAAAAATTTGTTCATTTTAAAATGAGTTTAGAAAACTATTGCCTCAGAAACATTTTCAAAATTACTTTTGCGTTATTCGAAAACAGACGATACAAAAATGTATTTAAATAACTCCCGCAAATTTATGCCTAATGAATAATCCAGTCATGGAAAGAAAAAATTAACCAAAAATAATCCTTTAAACACATCAGCAAGTGTGTGATCATTTACACTATTTGTGGTATACATTATTCTGACTGTTGGTGTGGTGTCGTCTTTATTTTATCTTTAGTTTTTGCATTGTCAGTCACACTAATTGCTTATAATTGCTCAGTTAATGGTCTAGTTAATACCCGTCTGCTTAGGGGCGGGTATTTTTTTTAAGTTAATTTCAGCTTTGAGAATATTTGACTTTTGTTCTTATTAATATTCGTTTTGCAATATGGATAAGGGAGATTAAAGTGGGTAAAAAAAGATTGGGCCGATATTGGTTGTTTTCTATCCTTTAATATATTTTATAACGTTTTTGTACATGGACAAGCGGGTCACTACCACACCAGCGCTACACGTCTTTTCATCGCATTGTTAATGATGGATAAAATGTACTAAGAAAAAAAATGAAAGCAAACCTAATAATTTATTTGTGGCATTATTGTATTTTTTATTGCGCTGATAGCCTTATGGCCTCAAACGCCCATTGACGATAAGCAGTTATATAAAAGCGATGATACCTCACCATTATTCCGGCAATCATCACAAGTAGAAATGCCAACATAATGGATCCGGAAGTAAAAAAGCTTCTGATAGATCATCAGATTGCAAAATGAATTAATAGCTCAATCGTAAAAAATTT
>CAKUWM010000187.1 GCA_934699305.1 uncultured Saprospiraceae bacterium
GCGCCCAGTACGGATCCGTACGCTGGGTGCTGTGGAAGGTCGGAGCGGGAATTAATCCCGTTCCTCCTATCCGATTGACTGAACCGGTGTTTGTAGGTCTGCTCTTATGTGGAATGGTCTGTTTTGGATTGGATTTTTAGGAGTTGGGGTCTCCTGTTTTGTCTGGGCTTATGTACATAGAGCAGGAAGCCTCATATAAACTCATATAAATGCAAAAGGGAAAAATCAAACATAGCCACGGAGATTGGAACAAAGGGATTAGCTAATTAAAAATACGATTTGCGAACTTGAAAGTAGGGGAGCTTATATTTTAAGATTAAATTAGAAGAGCCGTATGATGGGAGACTATTACGTACGGTTCCTTGCCCGTCCGGCAGGCGGTTGTGACAGGGGAAAGGTGAAGCTCCCTTTTTCTAATGGACACAAACACGTTGTGCCTAATTCCCACCATTTCGGGGAAAAAATTAATCACTTAAAGGTAACGTTTTAGGAAATGATCAAAATAAAAACTGAAGATCATATATTCTGACATTTGATTTTCAGAACATTACAAAACGTTAGTCAGACTTTTAAAGCTCATCAGTTGAGAAAGTTGAATTGTTGATTTTCTTAATCAAATCTTTGAAAGGCTTTACTTTAATTTGATTTCTATGCCTGTTAACAATAATAGCATCAATTGGGACAAAGTTAATCAAATGACACCTAGCTTCACAATGTTCTCTATTTAATGGTTTAGTGAGCATATCGTCTTTTATAACGAAAGAAAACTCATCATCAACATCCGATGAAGTCATCATAACACAAACGAAATAACCTTCAATTTCCTGTACAAGTTTATTCGACAAAACTATGGCAGGATGATTACCACCAAAATCATCATCAAATATTACTTCTACGATATCACGTTGATAAACCATTTATTACTTTTTTTGCAAAGCAATAGCGATACCTCTTGAAGAAGTCCTGAACATCGCTCTTTTTAAATTTTCAGGAGCGGATTTAATTTGTTTTGCCATATATGAATAGTCGGTAGAAGAAACAAAACCTGTACTAATAGTAATTTGCGTATGCGAATAATCAGAAATATTCTTAGCTTTCTGCACAAATCGTTCAACTACAATAGGATTTTCCCTTTTGTAGTTTAAATCTGAATTAGTGTATTTTGGACTAGCGTCTATAAACATAACTTATTTTGTTTTTGTAATACTTTTATATTCCTCAATTTTTCTTTCTAAAAATTCTTTAATACTTATACAAGTATTGATATCCATATACGTGCCAAACTCAAATTCTCGTACAATACCGTGTTTGGAATCTTCTATATCTTTAATTGGACGTGTTATTTGTCCTTCATCATTTACTTCAAATTCTGTTCCTTTAGGTATTACACCTCTCTGACTGAAAAAATTTACATTAATAAAACCAGTAGGTGTTATTCCACCGTGAGCACCATCAATATGAACTTGACGATACAAAGAATTCTTAATATTGTGAATTGTAACAGAATTTGACTTTTTGTTTTTAGCCATATTGTAAATAACAAAATTTGTTAATTATACGCAAATGTAGTGAAATAAAAAAACTAGGCACAACAACGTGTCCTATTAATTGCTTTGGTCGTTGCTTATTTGGAAAATTCCTTCAGAATTTTCTCGCGTTCGTTTTTGTTTACTAAATTAGTTGCTGAAACACGCAAGGTTCCTTAGTATGCCAAGAATCAACCATGGCAATAAATGGTTGAATGCTGTAAATAAGATGATGGTAGGTCCATCAGAGTCGTTGTATAGGCAAAGGCTCTAAACCACCTAAAGGTGCTTTGATTAATAGTCTTGGTGCTGAGCGTTTAGGAGAATCTAGTCCTTGAGATTAACAGGTAGGGATAAAGGAGTTGAACGAAAGTGAACCATTGAAGAGGTGTCGAGAAGTTGCTACCTTCAGATAACCTATTTATTTTCTGTGAGGCTGACGTCATTCAGATGGCAAGAACTTTATTTAGGCTTATTTACGGAACTTGGGAAGCTGCATACAAATGTTAAGGAAAATGCGCAATAGGCACAACCTAGAGGCAAAATACCAATGCTGTATGCAGTGGCAGATTGACCCGTAGTAGTGATGAAATTTCTGTAATGGCAATGGAGCGAAGGGGTCAAGTTGTGCTGTTATATTTTATCAATCAACTTACAAAATGTGGGGGTGAATTTATGGAATGAAACAAAATCAATACCTATAAGTCGCCAAATGGTTTTGGAGGCTTATCACAAAGTGCGTTCCAACAAAGGAAGTGCAGGAATAGATGCCATTGGTATGCAGGAATTTGACGAAAACCGTAGCAAACACCTGTATAAACTTTGGAATCGGATGGCATCAGGGAGTTATTTTCCTCCTCCGGTCAAAGAAGTAGACATACCCAAGAAAGACGGTACAATCCGTAAACTAGGGATACCTACTATTAGCGACAGAGTTGGACAAATGGTGGTCAAAATGTTTATAGAACCAAGATTAGAGGCGATTTTCAGTCCAAATTCTTACGGTTATCGCCCAAAGAGAAATGCCCATCAGGCATTATCAAAAGTTAGAGAAAACTGTTGGAAACAAGACTGGGTCATTGACCTGGACATTAAAGGTTTCTTTGACAATATCGACCACAACAAACTGATGCTTGCGGTAGAGAGACACGTACCCGAAAATTGGGTTAAACTCTACATCACAAGATGGTTGGAAGCACCCGTTGTTACAGTATCTGGGGGACTAATCCAAAAGCAGGGAAAAGGAACGCCACAAGGCGGAGTAATCAGCCCATTATTGGCAAATCTTTTTCTACATTAAGCTTTTGATAAATGGTTAGGACAGATAGATAAAAGTGTAGCTTTTGAACGTTATGCCGATGACGTGATACTACACTGTAGCACAAAGGCCCATGCCGAACGAATACTGCAATTGGTACATCAAAGAATGGCCTCGGTGGAATTGGAACTACATCCACAAAAGACAAAAATCGTCTATTGCCGAGACTTTAGGAGAAAAGAAAAACACCCAACGGTCAAATTTGATTTTTTGGGATATTCTTTTCAGCCAAGAACAGCCTACTCTAAAAAAAAGGGAATGCTGTTTATAGGTTATGATTGTGCCATAAGTATTAGTTCAAGAAAACGAATCGCTGACAAGCTCGAAGAACTCAACGTAAACAAACTTACTTTTAAAAGCATCGTAGGCGTGGCTCAATATCTTAATCCAATGATTAGGGGGTTGGGTGCGTTATTATGGTGAATTTAAGAAGGAATCGGCACGCCGATTATTCCCTTCGGTCATGAGATCGCTTCGTTAAGTTGGCCAGAGCTGAATATTGTGTTTACGAATTTGATAGATTTCCTTTCTATGGTTAAAACGTTGGGTTTAAGGAAGGCTAATGAGAGTTTGAGCTGTTAGTTGTGTGGTCCGAATGTAATGTTACATGAAAGGATATAGTTTAAGTCCTTTGGATTCAGTTTTATTGTCTTATCAGAAAATGAGAATGAGGAACAAAAGTTCCACCTATCCGTCAAATGGATGGTGTAAATGTTTATATTCGTTCCACATATAACGAGTTGGCATTAGTTAAAGAAAACTGTTTAAAATTGAAATAAACATTTAAAAACAAAAAGGAATATGAAATATTATGACATTATACTACGTCTAAAACGTGCGAGTTTTAAAAGCACAGAAGCACTTGCGATTGAACGTGGCATATAGGCGCACCGATTACTCCCTTCGGTCATGATATCGCTTCGCTAAGTTGCCAGAGCTAAATATTTTGTTGACGCATACGGATGATTTGCCGTCTTAATGGTAAAACGTTGTGTTAAGGTAGGGATATTTGGAGATTGGCCTTTTATGGATTTGGGCAAGCATTTAAATACGTAGTGGTTACTTGTGGAAAAGAATCTTTTTTCATTTCTCTTGCATCATAAAAATAAAAAAATAAAAATGCTTTGATCAAATTGTATCCCATCCTTAAAAGTAATATGGTTGATAAGGACATATTATAAGTATAGGTGTGACAGGTTGCGTCTATACATGGGGTATGTGCAATCTAAAAATAAGTATTAACAAACAACTAACCTATGAAACAAATAACTAAAATTCTGTTTTTTATAACAGTCATTGGATTTACAAGTTGTAGTCCTAAAATCTCTTCAAATTTCATTAATCCACAACCGAAATTATCAATGGACGAAAAAATAGCACTTTTGGACATCGAACATGATTTACCAGAAAGCATTATTAAAGTTGGCGAATTAAGATTTCAAGATTCGGGATTTTCCACAGATTGTAACTTTAACAGTTTAATGACCCAAGCAAGAAATGAAGCAAGAAAAAACGGTGCAAATATTGTAAAAGTTGTGGATAAAAAGAAGCCTGATTTGTGGAGTAGCTGTCATCGATTAAAAATAGAACTTTATAAATACGACGGAGATGCTTCATCTTTACCACAATACAAATTAAAACTTGACTAACTTAAAAACTAACCAATGAAAATTATTATTAGAACTGTCCTGCTTTCATCAATTCTTTTCCTTTCAAGTTGCGCTACAATTATTTCAGGTTCAAGACAAAATGTGGAGATAACCTCAGAACCAAGTTCTGCAAAAGTCTACATAAACGAAATTGAAATAGGACAAACACCAGTTCAAAAGAAGCTTAAAAGAAACCAAGAATATCAATTAATCCTAAAACTCGATGGATATAAAACATACGAAACCAAATTGGAGAAAAAATTTAATGCTTGGTATATCGGAAATATAGCATTTGGTGGGTTAATCGGGATTATAATTGACCCTATTACTGGAGCAATGCATAAACTGAAACCCGAAGAAATTGATGAAAATTTAAAAAGTGGAACAACTTATAGAACAGAAAGCGGAAACATCTTCATAAAAATAAGTATGGAAATTGACCCAGCCTGGGAAAAAGTTGGACAATTAGAAAAAACAAACTAAAGTCTGCTCATGACAAAGTACTGTGGTAAATAACAAGTGAAAATCCGTTAAGTTTTTACCATCAGCATTCATTACTCATTTGTTTAACAGGTAGCTGTTTTTTAGTTGAGGATTCTAAGTTTTGTTTTTTAGCATTTATTGGTTAAACCATCTGCGTTGGCAATTTGTGAGGTTACATAAAAATTGTTGGTGGGCAACACCAACAATGGCTAAGATGAAATTTTTAAGCTTGCTAAATATCTTGGCCGTTACAACAAAATATCCGCTTGATTTTCAGGAAAATATTAAGGCTTTATTGAACATACGTTTAATATAACTTAAATTGGCAGTATAATAGACATACTGTTCATTATATAATTGTTAGCAAACATGCGAAAACGACAAAAACACAACTAATGATAATGAACTTCAAATGTGAGGAATTACTAATCGAAGACGAAGAACTTGGTTGTACCATAACTTTCTCTGATACAAAAATTTCTGAAGACAAGTATAAAACAGTTGAAGAGATTATGAATTCTGAGGAAAAGTATCTCCTAATTCAAAGAACTTACCCAGATGAAGAATATGATTTAGACAATTATTACCTTGAATCATCAGAAATAGATACCGAATTCGATTCTGACAGTATAATCACTGTGATTATCGACCCAGAGAAATTTGAAATAAATTGGTCTGAAGGTCATTTACAAATAGGATTAAACCTAACTGAAAAGGAAATAAATACCTTACAGGAAATTTTGAAAAGCCGTTTTAAAGACCGAATAAAAATTATAAAATAAAAAGCACGATTTGCTAACAAAGATGTGTATAAGCAATGGCTTGTTCTCGCCTACTTGGAAAATCCTACGGATTTTCCTCAGGCAAGATCTTATTTGCAATTGTCCGTGGCGTCCCACGCCACTGCTCATACGTGTGCCGAGAGTAACGACCGGCTGAAATTCGTTATGTAACTGTTTATAAGATGGTGGAACCGACCCACCGGTGCTGTCCTACAGGGGAGAGCAT
>CAKUWM010000188.1 GCA_934699305.1 uncultured Saprospiraceae bacterium
CCTCAAACCGGTCAGCTTGATATGCAACAAATGCAAACAATCAAAGACCAGATTAAAAAAGGCGAGTTGCAACCTAATATGAAGGCTTTCTGGGCAATCCAAGAGAAGGAAATCATCAAAGATCGATTGGTAAATAAGTTGAATGCTTTGTTTATGAAAGCAGTATATACGCCTACATGGCAAGCTGAACAAGTGATGGCTGATCAGGTAAACCCTATTACGTCTTTATACGTTAAAGTTCCTGCAACTTATATAGCTGATTCTGATGTGAAACTTACAGATAGTGATTATCAGAAATATATTGATGAGCATAAATCCGTCTATACCAATGATAAGGAGACAAGGATTATTAGCTCCGTTAATGTTCCCGTTATTACTTCAAAAGAAGATACACTTGCCGCAGAGCAATCCATTAAGGATAAAATGGAAGAATTCAAAAATGCTTCCAATGACTCTACCTTTATTTTGGCAAATGGCGGAACAATAAGTGATGTATATACCAAACCGGCTCAATTAGATGTAGCTATTAAGGATAAAATTGGATCAATAGCAGTTGGAGATGTTTATGGGCCTTATATACAAGGTGAATTGGTTAAAGCGGTAAAAGTCCTTGGTAAAAGTGCTGTTGCGGATTCAGTGAAATCAAGACATATCCTTATTCCCGCTACTACACCTGAAGAATTTGTAAAAGCTGAGCAGAGAATTGATAGTGCCGAAGCGGTTATTAAATCCGGTAAAGCTACCTTTGCTGCTGTCGCACAAGCTATAAGCAAAGATCCGGGAAGTGCATCCAAAGGTGGAGATTTGCCTTATGCGCCTCAAGGGATGATGGTGAAGCCTTTTAATGACGCTTTATTTTTCAATTCTAAACCGGGCGATTTAAAGAAAGTAAAAACACAATTTGGTTATCACCTAATCGAAGTATTGGATAAGAAAACTGTTTCCGATCCATTTGGATTTAAAGTTGCTTATATCTTTACGGATTTGGTTCCAAGTGAAGCTACACAGAATAAAACCCTTGCCCAAGTTGAAGGCATACTTCAGGGAGTGAAGACTGTCGATCAATTAAATGAAAAATTAAAGAGTAATCCCGGATTGCAATTGCAGAAATCTTATGCAGTAAGCAAATCAGACTATGCCTTGCAGACAATTGCTGCCGGTCAAAGTGCCAGAGATATTATCAAATGGGCTTTCGAAGGAAAGAGAAAAGTTGGAGATATCGGTAGTGAACCATTCCCTGTACAGACTGCCGGAAAATATTATGTAGAACAATATGTTATTCCGGTTTTATCTACTATTATCCGTAAAGGTGTTGGTTCTGTTGAAGATCTTAAGGAAGAATTGACTCCACTGGTCATGGCAGCTAAAAAAGTAGATATGCTGGCCATTAGAGCAACAAAAGCAAAAACCTTGGAATCTATGGCTGGTGATTTTACTACCAAAATTGATACAGCACAGAATGTAACATTTACTACAGGTATGTTGCCTGGTATCGGTAGAGAACCCAAAGTACTTGCAGTTATCTATACAACTCCACTTCAGCAAACATCCGGTGTTATAAAAGGACAGAATGGAATATTTATGGTTCAACCTATTAGTCAAACACCTTCTCCAATGAAGCCTACAATTGATAATATTAAAAAGTTTAATACATCAATGGTTCTTCAATCTTTAAGTGGAAGATTAATGGAAGCCTTGAAAAAGAAATCCAATGTTGAAGACAACAGAGGAGATATATACTAATTTATAATTCTCTTTCATTAAAAAGGCTTTTTGGACATCCGGAAAGCCTTTTTTTATAATCTACACAATTTAATTCTATTACAGAAAGTTATAAAGTTTAGTATTTATATTATAATGCCCATAAATAAGCTTTTTGTAAAAATTAAAAAGCTGTTATTTAGAGATACTTTCGAGGATATTTATTTTAGTTTGAGAAAATAGATTAATTTTATTTAAATTTTTATTCGTGTTTATTACCATCAATCGTTATTACTTCCTTTTTGCATTAAGTTGTATTTCTTTAATTAGTTGTTCTAAAGACACTAAAGAAATTGTCAACAAAGATTCCGAAAACAATATTTTAGAAGTGTATTCTATTGATATTAAGTCAGGTAAGAAGCAAGGTTTATATAAGCGTTATTTCCCGTCTGGACAGGTTAAAGAAATTGCCAATTACGAGCAAGGTACATTAGATGGCAACCGAAAATTTTATTATGAAAGTGGAGATGTCGAACAAGAACAAAATTATCTGGATGGTATGTTTCAGGGACCTTTCCATTCTTATTACATCAATGGGAAAGTAAATATGACCGGAAATTATTTGAATAATGAAATGGATGGTCAATGGAAACGATATTACGAGACCGGTGAATTAAAAGAAGTTGTTCGATTTACTAATAATGAGGAAAATGGTCCATTTAAAGAATATTTTAAAAATGGACAACTTAAAGCAGAAGGGAACTATGTCAATGGTCCTTATGAACATGGAGAATTAAAAGAATACGATGATAAAGGAGAATTAATCCGTATTATGTTATGTGAAAATGGTATTTGTAGAACTAAATGGAAAAAATAAACTATTGATTTTGAATTACATAAAAATAATTTTTTGTTGTTTTATTTTCATTGAACTTTCGTATGGTCAAATCGAAACAGATAGAGTTTTTCCGATTTTGAATCATGTAACTAGTGCACGGATGGCTGCACACGGCGGCTATGCCATTGCATCAATTGACCAAGATATTAATGCAGTGTATAGCAATCCTTCCTTCTATAACCCAGAGGGTCACTTTGATTTATCCTTCAATCATCAATTTCAGTTTCTTCAAACAGGTATAGGAAATATCACTGTAGGCAAGAAAATAAAATGGAATGATTTGAGTCTGCACGCGGGTATTCAATACGCCAATTTTGGTAATATTCCTGGTTATGACGAAAATGGTCAACCGACAACAACTCTAAACGCGAATGAATATAACTTTTTAACCGGAGCATCTATTTTATTATTCGAGAACATGCGGATTGGGGCTAATCTTAAATTTCTATATTCCAATCTGGCAGAATACACCAGCAATGCCATGGCATTAGATGTAGGTTTTGCCTATCATGTCCCAGAATCGCCCTCTACAATCGGCTTTGCAATAAGGAATATTGGAAGGCAACTAACAACTTATGATGCCGTTAGAGAGCCTATGCCTGTAGATATTCAGGCTTCCGGTAGTATAAGGTTAAAGCACCTTCCGTTGCGGCTGGGTGTCGTTGCACATCATTTACAACGCTGGAACCTTCTTTATGAAAATCCTTATGATGTTGAACAGTCCTTTGCAATTGACAATCAATTCGCCCAACCGGAGGCCAAACAGTATGGTCTGGTGGATAATTTTTTTCGACATTTGATATTTCAGGCAGAATTGGCCATAGGAAAAAGTGAAAGTTTTAAGTTGCGTCTTGGTTATAATCATTTGATGAAAAGAGATTTGTCCGTCAATGGTTTTAGGAGTCTGGCAGGATTCTCAGGCGGTTTAGGATTACGCGTCTATCGGTTTTATTTTGATTATGGGTTATCTGTTTTCCACATTGCCGGAGTGACTCACACCCTTACACTGACTACAGATTTATCATCATTCAAACGAAAGCAATTATAAAAAGTATATTATCCAAAAAATTATCATCTTTTTTTACATAAATGGAATTTGGCGTAAAAAATCTTGGTTAAAGTAATATGCATGCTAATTTGAAATTAATTGTTAATTTCGCTTGTTAAGAAAATAAAAGTTAGATTATTACGCTTTTATTAAATTTACTCAACAGGATTAAATAATGATAGTCACTTAAAATTATATGACAAGATCAAAAATAAGATTAATTACTGTCATAGGAACATTGACGATATCCGCTATTATCATCATTCAGGGATATTGGGCAATTCAAATGTGGAATTATAAAGAAAAGGAATTTTCACAAACAGTTAAAGTGTCTCTGTATAGGGTGGCGAAACAACTTGTTGAACTAAATGGCTCGGTTTTACCCAATTCGAATATCATCAACCAAATGTCTTCTAATTACTTCGTCGTCAATGTTAATGATAAGATTCAGGCTGATAATGTAGAATATTTTTTGAGAAAAGAATTCCAAAAAGTTTTAATTAATGAGGACTTTGAATTTGGGATATATGACTGTTCCAATGATCAGGTAGTCTATGGTAATTATATAAAAGCCAATTCCGATCCTGTAGGAGAGCTCAAGCAAAAGTCGTATCTTCCTACACATGAAGGTTTTACGTATTATTTTGGTGTTTTATTCCCCAATAGGAGTACATCGCTTATTGCTAATTTGAAATATGTCTTTATACTCAGTATCCTATTGTTAATAGCATTGGTAGTTTTTGTCTATTCTATCTTTGTCATAGTAAAGCAGAATGAATTATCAGAATTGCAAAAAGACTTTATCAACAATATGACACATGAGTTCAAAACCCCTCTTACCAGTATTCTTTTAGCCAATAATGCCATTGCCGGTAGACCTAAATTTTCTAATGATACAACCTTAGCCAAATTAACTAAGATTATTTCACTTCAAAGTGATAGACTCACTTCTCATGTTGAGAAAATTCTTGATTTAGCCAAGTTGGAAAAGAACAAATATTTGTTGAATATCGAGAAAGTGAACCTTTCAGAGGTGATAGAAGAAATTTCACCTTCCATTGAATTGAGACTGAGTACCTTAAATGGGGAACTGATTAAAGAATTGCCCGATCACGATGTATGGATTGAAGCCGATAAGGTTCATTTGGTCAATGTTTTGGATAATTTATTGGATAATGCTATTAAATACACCATGGTAAACCCAATTATATTATTGTCGGTCTCCATTATAAAAAATAGAGTAATTTTGACCATCAAAGACAATGGGGTTGGGTTGGATTCGGCGACTCAAAAAAAGGTTTTTGATAAATTCTTTAGAGGACACACGGGCAACGTGCACGATGTAAAGGGATTTGGCTTAGGTCTGTATTATGTTAAAAATATATGTAATGCCCTTTCTTGGAAATTGAAAATAGAAAGTCAACCGGGAAAAGGATCTTCAATTATAATAAATATACCTGGAATATGAACAAAACTAGAATCTTTTATGTAGAGGATGATGAAACATTAGCTCTCCTCACAACCGATGCATTGATTAATGAAGGTTATGCAGTAGAACATTTCAATAATGGTCTGGATGCATTAAATGCTTTTAGGAAAAGCCATTTCGACTTTTGTCTGTTGGATGTCATGCTCCCAAAATTGGACGGCTTTGAATTGGCAAAAAAAATAAGGGAAAACAATAATTCTATTCCTATTATTTTTTTAACGGCTAAGTCATTGCCTGAAGATAAAATTGAAGGCTTAACCATTGGAGGTGATGACTACTTAGTCAAACCCTTCAACATGAAAGAGTTATTCCTGAAAATAGAGATATTCTTAAATCGAAGAGCTAAATCTCCATCATTGGATGAATTGGCTGTGGTAACATTTGGACATTTTACCTTTGATTATAAGAATTTGTCTCTTACTGATAAAGATAACAACTATACATTGACTCAAAAGGAAGGCGATTTGCTCAGATATTTCAGTGGTCATCGTAATGAATTAGTTAAAAGAAGTGATATTTTGGAGGAGTTATGGGGGAGAAATGATTATTTTCTGGGCCGAAGTTTAGATGTATTTATATCTCGACTAAGGAAATACTTGTCTTCAGATAGTAATCTGAAAATTGAGAATATTCATGGGGTCGGATTTAGATTTACTGCTGAAGAAGGATGATTGATGTGATTTAATTTTTAAATCAATCCTTTCAGCTTAAGCGTAATATGAATTTTTTAGAGCATTTATTGCATTAGAAGTATAATGAATAATATTCCGAATGAAATTGTAAGTTTGGAACAACGATTGGTTGAAGGGAATGTGCCCGATTTAGATGAAATATATCTG
>CAKUWM010000189.1 GCA_934699305.1 uncultured Saprospiraceae bacterium
GCACAGACGTCAGCGAAAGAGGGTTCTCTTGGAAAAATGGCGTTGCTTATGTATTGCCAATGGATTATGCAGATATGTCTGAAGATCAAAAGAAAAACATCTTCAACGGACCACAACCGGAAGGAAGCATAACTCAAGAAGAACGACAGGTTCAGTTTGACAATTATCAGACTACGGATGACCATGGTATGCAGATTGTCGGCTTATATACGGATCAAAATGGAAAAGAATATTACAAAGTAAAGAATAGTTGGGGCGAAAAAAATGACTTTAACGGTTATATCTATGTCACAAAGAATTTCCTCAAATTTAAAACAACCGCTTTACTTCTACACAAAGATGGCGTTCCAAAAGATATTCGTCAAAAGTGTAAAATTTAATTCATTTTATAACCTCCATTATCACAATAAATATTAAAAAAACGTATTTTATTCAATATTTTTACATAATTTATTGAAATAAATGCCGAAAAACAATATTATTATCGTATTTATGAATAAAATTTAATTTGGGTAAGTGTGAACTTTAATAACAATAACAATGTTCATGTTTTTACTTTAATTGATACAATTTTAAATATTAAATCCAAAAATTATGTCATCTACCATAATAAGATATTCTGACGAAGATTTAGCGGAATTTAAAGCACTGATCGATGAGAAGTTATCTGTAGCACGACAAGAACTTTCTTTTATGAAAGAACAAGTGATGGAAATGAACGAAAATGCCAGCGAAAAACAGGGAGGCAACTGGTTCGATGATTCAAGTGTTCATACAGAGATTGAAATGCTCAACAGCATGATTATTCGGCAGCAGCAATTTATTCAAAATCTTGAAAATGCGCTGATTCGCATCCAAAACAAGACGTATGGCATCTGCACCGTAACCGGTCAATTAATCGATAAGAAAAGATTAATGTTGGTGCCTCATGCCACCAAATCAGTTGTAGCAAAAGAAATTGAAAATGCTGAAAAAGCAAGACAAGAAGCCATAGCGAGAGCTGAAAAAGAGGCACTTAGGGCATCTGAAAAGAATATCGCTGATGCAAGTAGCGAACCTAAGTCTAAGATTATAACAAAAATTGTAAAGAAGAATAAAAAGTCAGGTACCAAGGCCCCGGCAAAGGAAGAGGAATTGGATGATTTAGACCTAGATTTGGATTTGGAGGAAGAATCCAACTATGATGAAAACATTATCGGCGGAATGGATATGGATGAAATTGCCGATGATCAGGATTATTTCGACAAATAATTTAATCATACTCTTGGACAATAAGTAGATAACTTAAAAACTCTACTCCTTTTGTTCCTTTGTCGGGAAGTTTGATGTCATAAAAAGAGAACCTTTCATCAATGCATTGAAGGGTTCTCTTTTTTATTATTACTTTGTCCAATTCATAAGGCATCCAACACTTATTTTGGTCATCTTCATTCTATTTTCTGAATCAATCCACATTCCTTTATCCCTTTATCAAAAAATCAAACAAGATATGGCCACATCGAGTTAGATTTTTCGATAAGAGCAAACAGATTATCTTTGTACCTTATTAAAAAATTAGGAATCGTGTTTAAAATAAAAAATTGGATAACGCTGGTCATTTTTATGCTTGTCGCTGCCATGGTAACTTTGTTTTCCTGCAAGGGAGAAGATACCAACAAGGCAAACCCCGCACAAGCTCAAATTGCTAATGACCCTAATCTAATGGCATTGAATGATTTTATCACTAAAAACCCAACCGTCGCAGAAGGCTTTTTTAATCGGGCAAAATATTATTACGATATGGAGGGATATGATGAAGCCATCCTGGATCTCGCCTCCGCCATGAAATTAGATAGTATGAAGCCCAAGTACTATCATTTATTAGCCGACACATATATGGACTATTATCAATCAAGGATGGCATTGATGACGATGCAAAAAGCCTCCGGAATGTTTCCCGATAGTATCCATACCCTTTTAAAGCTGACAGAATTTGAGATTATTCTAAAAAAATATGATGCAGCGATGCAGACTATCAGAAATATTCTTTCCAAAGACAGACAAAATGCCGATGCTTACTTGATGATGGGCACTGTTTTGGAAGAATCTAATGATATGAAAAGAGCTTTGGCTGCTTACAAGAAATCGACCGAAATGAATCCTTTTATGATCGATGCCTGGACAAAAGCCGGCGATGTCGCAGACAAAATGGGTGATAAAAATGCACTCAAATACTTTGAAACAGCTATTCGTGTTGACACCAACAGTTATAATGCATTATACGCCATGGCCATGCATCATCAACATCAAAATAACCGAATGAAAGCCTTGGAATGGTTCAAAAAAATCAACCAAAAATACCCTAAGGTACCGCAGCCCTATTTTAATATAGGTGTTTTATACAATGAATTAGACTCCTTAGACAAAGCTATCGAATCCTTTGATATGGCTATTAATCTGGACAAAATATACTCAGAGGCCTATTATGCCAAAGCCATTGTTCAGGAAAAACAAGGCAACCTGAAAGATGCTCAAAGAAACTATAGCCAAGCATCAACTCTCAATCCCAAGTTTACAAAGGCAGCTCAAGAAAGTGAAAGGCTGAAGTCTATTATCAACAAGAAATAATTTTTATGACTCCTTCTGATTTAGGACATATACGCAAAATATCATTCAACTTCATTAAGTCTCTTATAACATAGGATTGTATGAAATTAAACGGCTGGCTTCTTTTTCTACTTTTGACTATTGGATGTTCTTCCATTCTTGGACAAAGCCGGGATTCTATCCACACTAAAAGGTCTAACGTTTTTATCAAATATCAAGATACCATCAATCGACTACAGTACATTCGATACAATGATGAGACCATGGTTTTCGACTCGCGAGGATTATTTCATTTCGTCAAATACCTGCCTACAGACATGTGGCAACTTGCCAAGACTCCCTTCAAAGTATCATCATTAAAGGGCTTAGGCATTGTGGCCGCATCTACAGCCTTATTGATTCCCATGGATCAGTATTTGTTGAATAAAGTAAGGCAAGCATCAGAAAGTATTGGTCTGGATGACGAAAACAGATATGGCGTTGCGCTGGGCTGGGGAAAGATCCGACTTTTGAAATATCCCAAAAATGTCAACACAGCGTTATATCAGATCGGAGAGGGCGGCACCAGCATGTACCTGGCGGGTGGATTGTGGATATATGGAAAATTAACCCATGATTATCGCGCCGTACAAACCGCAGGAGATCTGGCCGAAACTTTTATTGTAATGGGTGTTTCTACTCAAATACTCAAGCGTATCTCCGGAAGGGAAAGCCCTTTTGTGGCGACAAAACCGGGTGGAGCATGGCGACCATTACCCTCACTCAAAGAATATCAAAGTCATGTACCGCGCTACGACGCCTTTCCATCCGGGCATCTGGCTACTATGATGGCGACAGTCACTGTTCTCAACCAAAATTATCCGGAAAAAAAATGGATTTTGCCCGTAGGATACTCACTCATAGGCCTGACAGCTTGGGGCATGATGAATACGGAAGTGCACTGGATCAGCGATTATCCGCTTGCATTAGCATTGGGCTATGTATGTGGTAGAATCTCCACGATGCGTCATCGAAAGATCTCTGAAGAAGGCAAGAAATATTTGATGCAACCTGAATATACCCCCTGATATGAGGCAAATTAATTATTTCTTTTTTATCTGTGGGTTGATTTGTGGCATGACATCTCTTTCTTTTGGGCAGACTTGCCATCTATCCATCAAAGGCTATATCCTTGATCAACACGACCTATCTGCCCTCTCTTACGCCAACATAACCATTTCCGGCACTACATTAGGCGCTCAAGCAGACAGCCTGGGATATTATGAGATAAAAGGACTTTGTAAAGGCAATTATACCCTCATTTGTTCGCATATCGGATGCGAGCCCGTCAAAAGAAAAATCTTCCTGGAAGAAAACGTTACTAATTTTAATTTCTACCCTGAACATCATGCTCATGAATTGCAACAAATATTCATTCGTGCTCGCACCAATCAAGAAATTACCAATGTCAGTAACAAATTGGACGAAGAACAACTTCTAAACATGAAAACGGCCGGACTCTCCATGAATCTCGCTTCTATTCCCGGCTTATCCATCCTTACTACCGGAAGTAATATTGAAAAACCCATCATACATGGTCTATTTGGTTCCAGAATCGCCATCGTTCAGCAGTCTTCCCGATTAGAAGATCAACAATGGGGCAATGATCATGCCCCTAATATTGATGTTCAACTATATGACAAAATAGAAATCATTAAAGGAGCGGCTTCCGTGAGATTTGGAGCAAAAGCAATGGGTGGAGCTATACTATTGGATCAAAAACCCATTTATACCGACACGTCAATGACGCAAGAAGTGGTGACAAAAGTACAAACCAACCCTGCCGGATTTTCACTTGCCGGTGTCTTTCAAAAAGGCCTGCCAAGACATACCAAATCCGGCTGGAAACTCGCCTTTGGTGTAAAAAAATACGGAGACCAATCCTCACCGGACTTCACACTCTCCAACACCGGAACGACCGGAGCAAACATAGGCCTGTCCATAGGTACGACATCATTATCTCAGACCCATAGGCTCACCCTATCCGGATACTACAATAACGCAGGTATCCTTGCCGCTTCACAAGTAAATAGTCAGGAAGATATCATCCGCGCCATTGAATCCAAGCGCCCCTTAATCATTCATCCTCCTTCCTTTTCTATAGATGCACCAAGGCAACAGAGCATCCACTCATCTGTCTCCTATAATGGACGTATCAATGTGACCGATGATCATAAATTTAAAATGAATGCTTCATACCAACAAGACAACCGTCAGGAATTCGACGTGAGACGTGGCGGTTTAACCAATGTTCCGGCAGTAAACATGAATTTACATACTTTACAGTTGGAATTTCTGGACGATAGGCGATGGAATGACATATTGAGCGGGACTATCGGAGTCAATGTCATGGGTCAACTCAATATCAACAACCCGGATACACGCAGAAGGCCGATAATACCGTATTATCACTTAGTCAATCCCGGCATTTTCACATATCAACAAGTCAATTTGAAAAAAATTACCCTTGAAGCCGGAATCAGAGGAGATTTCCAATTTCTGGGAGCAAAATATTATAACCTCAATCAAAAACTTCATCAACCCAAACGCAACTTTAATAATGTTGTATATAACATTGGTCTCTTTACCGACTTCCACCCTCAAATACATTTCAAAGCCAATACAGGTATCGCATATCGCGCACCTGAAGTCAATGAACTATACAGCAATGGCGTCCATCTCAGTTCCGTGGCGTATGAAGTGGGCGACCCCAACCTCAAGTCGGAACAAGTATGGAAAACCATAGTTGAATTTTCGAATGATAAGTCAAACACATTCCATTATTCCTTAGATATCTATTATCAGCGATTCCATAACTATATTTATCAACAGCCAAACGGATTTATTTCAACCATCGCGGGAGTAAAATTAAGATACGACTATGTTCAAACAAACGGCACTTTTAGTGGCTTTGACGCTTTAATTCGATACAATCCTACACAACGCTGGACATTAGAAAGTAACCTAAGCGGTATTCGTTCTAAAAATCAAACAACCGGATTGGGCATGCCCCTAATTCCTCCATTTCGCGTTACTGGTGAAGTCGAACACATACTAATGAAGAATAAAAAATGGGCATCTCAGGTAAAAGTAGGCTTACAATACCAATATGTAGCCCGACAAAAATATTTTAATCCCACCGAAATATTTACGTCACCTCCTCCGGACTATTCGTTATTTGATATTCATTTAAAATATTTGGACAAATCGGAAAAACATCAATTCGAAGTAGCAATAAAAAATGTATTCAATACCCGATATTCCAATTATCTCAACAATTTACGGTACTTTGCACCGCAAGAAGTCGGTCGTAACTGGTCAATCCAATACAT
>CAKUWM010000190.1 GCA_934699305.1 uncultured Saprospiraceae bacterium
GTGTATTGTTTAGTAGAAGTGCTAATGTTGAAAAAAATTAGTAGGATTAAAGCATTTTCAATAAAGTCATTTAAATATTATATTATTATATGCTATGGGACTTAGTAATTATTTTAAAATTGTTACAAATATACAAATAATATTAAAATAAAACGATGACTGTATAAATAATATCTTGGTGACACAAAAGAATTTTCAACTACTAAAACTCAAATTACGTATTTGACAATAACGGAATGTGGGTTTAATTAAAGTTCAAACGGTAAATTTGCAAAAATGGGCATCCTTTCAGAATTAATACCGAGAAAAGAAAATGCCATATAGTACTTTCATTCTAATAATTGTACCTCATTTTCCATGAATATCAAAAATTTTGAATTTAAAGCCAGGGTCAGAGTTCTGGAAAAATATGAAGAAAAACTGTGGACACAAAACCCAACTTTCCTTGGGCTGGATCATCAAATAGACACTTATTTTAAAGCGCCTTACGGAAGGTTAAAACTTAGAGAAGGGGACATCGAAAATGCGCTCATACAATACGAGAGAGAAGATAGTGCAGGATTAAAAGAATCTCATATTATTTTGTATCAACATCAACCGAGTGAGGCATTAAAATGTATTTTGATAAAACAATTTGGTATAAAAGTGATTGTCGATAAAAGCCGAAAAATATATTTTATTGACAATATAAAATTTCATTTTGATAAAGTGGAAGGAT
Source organism: uncultured Saprospiraceae bacterium (assembly GCA_934699305.1). Lineage (GTDB taxonomy): Bacteria > Bacteroidota > Bacteroidia > Chitinophagales > Saprospiraceae > Parvibacillus. Next base: position 719 of record CAKUWM010000190.1, read on the forward strand.
TAGGCACCTACATTGAGGTAGAAGCTATTGACGCTCAAAATGTGTTTACCTTGGAAGAATTGAAGGGACAATGTTATCGGTATTTCGACTTCTTTGAGTTAAAGGAGGAAGATATGATTGACAAGTCGTATAGTGATTTGTTGTTAGAATTATGAGCGGATGCCTATATATAAGATGAATAGGTAAAGTCAAAGAAACAGGCTGATATAGATTCCATCACAATGTAGAAGTTATTAATAGATCAAGATCGGTATATTTAATTCCAAAACGATTAGCAAGATATTGGTTAGTCAACCTGCCTTTGTAGGCATACACGCCATTGCGTAGATTGACGTGACTTAAAAGAACATTTTCAATGCGTCCGGCACTTCCGGCTTTAGCGAGGATAGGAGTAATCATATTGGAAATGGCTATCGATGCGGTACGTGGCACATTGGAGGCTATATTGGGGACACAATAATGTATTACACCATTTTTCTCAAAAGTCGGTTCGTGGTGGGAAGTTACTTTGGACGTTGCAAAGCATCCGCCCTGATCGATGCTGACATCAATGATGACGCTGCCGGCTTTCATATTGGAGACCATTTCTTCTGTGACGATAACGGGAGTACGCCCTGCTTTACTGTGGACGGCACCTATGGCGACATCGGCATCACTCAATGCCTGGCCGAGATAGGTTGGATTGATGGAAGAGGTATAAAGTCGCTGACCTACTCTGGCTTGGATTCGCATCAATTTATAAATATTATTGTCAAATACATAAACCGAAGCGCCCAGTCCAAGGGCTGTACGCACGGCATATTCTGCCACTACGCCGCCGCCGAGAATAACGACTTTGGCAGGAGGGACACCGGAGATACCGCCGAGGAGAACGCCAGTCCCTCCTGATGTAGCGGTAAGAAGATTAGCCGCTGTTAAGATAGCACTGATGCCGGCCATTTCTCCCATGATACGGACAAGAGGAAAGGAGCCATCATCATCCTTCATATATTCCATAGCCAGGGCTGTAACTCTTTTTTCCTTGAGTTTTTGTATATATTCGCTGTTGATGAGTGGAATCTGAAGAGGTGAAATCAATATTTGGTCGGGGTGAAAAAATTCTATTTCATCGAGTGTCGGAGGTGCGACTTTTAAAATAACATCACATTGATATACTTCTTCTATGGCAGCAGCAATCTCAGCACCGGCTTCACTGTATTCAATATCCTGAAAGTGAGAACTAAGCCCGGCGCCGGCCTGAACGACAATACGATGATTGTTGCCTACTAAGTATGCCACAGAGGCAGGCACTAAAGCAACCCTATTTTCCATGGGCATTGTTTCTTTCAAAATACCTATAGAAAGGTTCTGACGCTTTAATCTGACTTCCAACATCTCTGCCTGTGTCAAGTGTTCTTCGAAGTAAATTGGCTTTGCCACTAATCGTTGATTTATATTAATAGAACAAAATTATAAAAATGTTGAAGATAATCAATGAATAATACCGATTTGACTTATAAAATAGACCAATTAATGAAAAAGACATATAGGTCTATTTAACCCAAAGTCCGAATTAGCAAAATGCGAAATATGGATTAAACCAATCATGAATAATCATCTTATAGATTTATCTTAGATAAGAATAATTAAATTTTCTAAGATGGTCGTCACCTATTTCTATGGTCATATAAGTATATTCTCCTACAATCATTGGGATGATAAGTTCCGGCCATTCAACAATCACTAAGCTGGTGGGATCATAAATATAGTCGTCGATACCGCTATTGAGGATTTCTTCAGTCGATTTTAAGCGATAAAGGTCCATGTGGACAATCTGCACATAGTCACCTATCGGGTTAAAGAGTTCATATTCATTACAAATAGAAAAAGTAGGACTTGAAGGCGTGGTGAGGCTCCCCATCAGCGTAGCTAAAGCTGATACAAAGGTAGTCTTGCCTGCACCCATCGGCGCATCCAGGAGCAAAACATGATTGCGTATCAGTCCATCCTGATGCTCAGCAACAGCTTGTGGCAAGCGAGTGACATCTCTTACGATAAATGAATAGTTGTCAATACTCATAGATTGGTTCACAAAATTATGATACTGTAAATTTTAATTATTCTTCCGGGATGAGATTACCCCATATTCTTATGCCCAGGGAGAGTTCAAATGTATAATTGATAACTTTTTGTTCCGGAAAAATAAATGTATTGCCTTGATAATCTTGTCCTCTAAAGCGTTCTGACCAGATTTGTTTTGATAAATCCGGTTGGAGTTGGATAGTAACAAAGCCCATGTGAAAGCCTACCGGAAAGTTGTATCCTGCCCCTACATCCAATCCATAATTAAACTTTCGTACAAAATCTGTAAATCCGATATAAGACAGTGATAGTTGCGATTTCACTGTGTATTCGCCTCTAAGTGCCAGGTTATAAAAAAACTGATTCTTAGATCCAAAGGTCTTCCTGCCCCCTAATGCGATTCCTACATTGTGAAAAACATTTCGAATGGTGTAGGCATCGTAATTAATCCCGTTACTTGACTGAAATGCCGGAACATGTCGGCTTGAGCCGCGTTGATGATATCCTAATTCCGCATAAAATGCCGATGTTTTACCAGGCTCATACGATTCTACGCCTACAATACCATGATAACCCAATAAAGGCTGGGTAGAGCCAAGACCATTCCAGCGCTGGAAGCCGAGTGAAGGTCCGGCGCGAAAAGACCATATTGAATATTGAGCGCTCACCATGCTTATAGATGTAAGCAAAAAGAAACTCAAAATTAGGTGTCGCAAGCTGAAAGCACTTTTACGATACATTCATTAAATATTATTTGTCCAAAAAAAATACTTTGTAGAACATTATGTATAGAGAAAGGTTGATTATCCTATAAAGTTCTTTTTTACCCCAATTCAACAGCAAAGGTTTTGAAAAACCGTTTAATACTGATTATGAGGGACGTGCCGATGTACGAATCGTATCAATGGTTTCTTTAAATCATTAGTTACGAGTCATAAATCGATTCCCCATTATTCTAAAATTGCATTTGGGTTTAAGTATTGGTTCAAAGATAATCAATTGCAAGGAAACCTCAATAATACCGCAGAAAAACGTAGGCAATTTTCATGAAAAATATTGAAATGTCAGTGAAAATGACTCCAAAATGTTCGTATTAATGTTGGGTTTCGTTCAATTGTGTTTCAAGAGAGGACAAATATTCTTGTTTACCGGGTTCCAAATGGGTGATACCATAGGAGGAATAAAAGTGATGCGATTTGAGAAAATTGATTTGAGTGTGGATCCAGCTTTCTTCGGTGAGAGTGGAATTAAAATGTTTCAATTCGTTGAAAAGGTCAGTAGATCTTTTTTTAGCTAACGTAGTGCCCAGATATGCCACATCAGCATCCATTAATATCCTGCTCAATACACCGGCAGGGGCATTCGGCAGCTTAGTATTCATAATCAAATCGGTTATTTTCTTAATTTCTTCTGATGTATATCCAAATTCAAACAAATGTTTTTCACACAATTGACAGCTAGCTTCTTCATGGTCCTTGTAGGTCGATATAAAACCCGTATCATGCCATAGAGCAGCAGTCATGAGAAGTTCCAGATCATGTTTTTCAATATCTTCATTACACCCGATAAATACTGCATTGGCCAATACATTACAAGTGTGCAAGGTGTTGTGATAATAGAAATAATGGGGAAGGCTATCCAGGTATTTGATAACCAAAGCTTTCATTTGTATTTTATTTCGCATGAGCCTTGTGTTTTAATATGCCGCCTGCTGCTTCGTTGATGCTTTGGACGAAAATAAAAGCTTTTGGATCAATTTCCAGCAGAGATTCTTGAAGTTGCTTTACTTCCAGTCGGGTGACAATTGTAACAATAATATCGACATCCGTCCTTACTTCAAAACTGCCGGGCAAATAACCTCTTTCACCTTTATATACGGTGATTCCTTTTTTCTTTTGGTTGACTAAATAGTCTTTAATGGCTTCATCATCAGAAGAAATAATATTCATAGCTGTAAACTGTTCTATACCATCGACGACATAGTCTGTTGCTTTAGAAGCCGTAAAATAAGTAATGATGGAATACATTGCCGTCTCAATACCAAATTGCAATGCAGCCATCCCAAAGATGATTGTATTAATCATCAAAATTATCTCCGCATTAGAAAAGCCGGTTCGCCGTCGTGTAAACACAGCGATTACTTCTGCACCATCGATCACTCCTCCACTTCGGATGACTAAGCCTACACCGATTCCCATGAAAACTCCACCAAATATGGCTATCAAAAGCTTATCAGATGTAACCGGATTGATATCAATGAAAATTAATCCGATGGATAGCAAGATAACGGCAATAGCTGTCTGCATGGCGAATGTCTTCCCTATTCTACGATACCCCAAATAGACAAAAAAAGAGTTCAAGATAATAACAGGAATACTTATATTGATGTGAAAAATCTCGTGAATTAGAATAGATATACCCGTAATTCCTCCATCCAGGAAGCGGTTGGGAATCATAAATCCCTTCATCGCAAAAACAGCCAATGATGTTCCAATCAGTGTAATAAGCAGGTTACCCGGATTTGCAATTTTTTTCCAATCTACCTTGTCAATTAATTTACTTTCAGTCATTATAAATATTAAATTTCGGGTTTTCAATCGTTACATCCATCCACGGCATATTGATATCTGAAAGAATCAATACAAGCTCATGATTATGCTCGTCCAGAACTTCAAGTGCTTGAGATGCGGATGATGCACAATAAAATTCCATAACACCCGAGTGAATCTCCGCCCTAAATTCATGTAAAAATAATGGTTGCATATTTATTTCATCCTCTATTGCTAATATTTTCAAATGTTACTTTTCTTAGTTAAAAATAATACATTTTGTTGATTTCCATTTCTTTTTTTGATAGAAGCATTGAATGGTTCAGAAAAATCCATCAACACATTCTTTCATCGTTTTTTCTATCTTAACAATCCACATTCTGCATTTGAAAATGTTATACGATAAAGGATTCATACATCAGGATTCCCTCAAAATCAGCAATCGTATGTCCCTGAAAGCCTCGATTGTAAAAATAGGTTCAATGGAGCTTAATGGACATTTTTTAGGCTCAAATTGGTCGAAATGCTTAATATGATTAGTTTTGAGGGTAATCAAAGGTTAAGAATAAAATAGTGCCTCT
>CAKUWM010000191.1 GCA_934699305.1 uncultured Saprospiraceae bacterium
GCACTATACGGTTTTTTATAATCTTTAATATGAGTTCAGACCAAATATTAAGTTGAAAATAAAATCTTTCATCGTAAAATTACGTTATAAATGAAGAATTTGACAAAACGTACAATCTTTTTTGTGAATGATTTCAAAGTATTGGATATATGGAATGCTATTATTTTGAATTATCTCCAAAGTCACATTGATTGGATAAAGTAGCTGAAAAGTATGAAAGTTCTCACTAAAGCAGAGGAAGAAATAATGCAATATTTCTGGGAAAATAATCAGTGCTCGGTTTCTGATATAATAGCTCAATTGCCGGAACCTAAACCGCCACATTCTTCAATTTCAACGATTGTAAGGATATTGGAGAAAAAAGGATTTGTCGATCATAAGCCGCTTGGACGGACATTTGAATATTTCCCTTTGATATCAAAGGAAGAATACTCTAGTCGATCTATTCACCGTTTGGTTAATGAGTATTTTGATGGGTCTTATTCGGGTTTAGTTTCATTTATAGCAAGAGAACAAGACATCGACTTGAAGGAATTTGGAGATTTGATGAATATTTTGGATAAGAAGTAACATTTGATATGGTAATCCTGACCACTGCAATAACAGCCATTTTAATATGGCTTTTGATGTATATACCTTATTGGTTGTGGCTTCGGCATTCGACATTCCATTCCTTGCAAAGGCTTTATTTACTCATGTCTTTGATATTGGGAATAATTGTAGGCCTTGACAGGTCCCTGTTTAATATGTTGCCTAACTTTTCTGAAATTATTAAAAGCAATGGAGAATGGTTAAGTTTAAATATACTCTCTGATCTTAATGCGTCAACCGATCCTATTGTGTTGAATTCCACCTGGCTGAAGACAGGCATCTTATATGGGGTCTATTATATGATAAGTACCTGTGTTGCAGGGATATTTATATATAGGTTGGTAGAAGTTTTACTAGCTTTACGGAGTGGATTATCTCAATATAAGAATGGTGTCTATGTTGTTGTATCACCTTTGTTTCCGACGCCATTCACATTTTTAAATCGGGTTTTTGTGAACCACGAACTTAAGACTAGTGAAGCTTCAGACTGTGCCATTTTGCTGCATGAGAAAGAGCATGTTCGTCAAAAACATACATTGGATTTGCTTTTTGCTGAAGTTCTCTTAATCTTCACATGGTTTTGTCCGGTAATATTATGGTATAAAAAGCAATTAAGTCTGGTACATGAATTTCAGGCGGATGCCTCGGTGGTTGAAACTATGCCTGTCAAGGATTACGGAATGCTTTTGTTGACGAAACGAATGGGTGAGGTACATGCTTTGGCTCAACATTTTGCAACTTCAGATTTAAAGCAAAGGTTTTTAAAAATGAAACAAGTCCGATCAACAGGGTGGAGTAGGTTAACATTTTTAAGCTTTTTTCCGGCGTTTGCTCTAGGTGTGGTTGCGACACAAGGGATGGATTTTAGAATTCTAAAGCCAAATCAAGCTATAGGAGAAATGGAATCAAAAGGAGAAGTCACATCAAGAGAGATAAGTATAAGCCCTGATGGGCAGTGGAAAGTCAGCAATACGAATCATGAGAAAACCAAGATGATTCCTGAATTTCCGGGTGGACAACAGGCGTTATCTGAATTTCTCATGGATAATCTTAAGGTCGCAGAGTATTTGAAAAAAGAAACAAAAGAAGTTGTTGTCAGGATTAATTTTGATGAAAAAGGAAAAATCGAACTGATTACCTATTTGAAGCCAATTTTGCCTGAGATGGAAGATGCCCTTTCAAATGTGTTTAGAAAGATGCCTAAATGGAGTCCTCCATTATACAAAAACCAGCCGGTCAGGTCTGCAATTGATATCCCAATTAAATTTATTTGGTAGCCGATCGAGTTAGAAATACGGGAATAAGCCTGAAGCATTCAAGCGAGATATTTAAAAAGTAAGTACTAAAAAAAGGATAAGGCAATTTAATCCTTTCAGTTAAATTGCCTTAATCCTAAACTCACAAAAAAATATTTGTGCTGAATTAAAATTACGAGGTAGTATCTCTTATTAAAAATTCGCACACACACACAATTAAAATAAAAAGATGTATCTATAAATACCGTTGTTATAACAACTTGATTTAAAGTACAAAATAGTTATACTTTCATTCATTTTATATAGAAATAAATTCGAAGGAAAGCATAATAGCTTTTGGGGAGGTTGAGAAGAAACGATAATTGTCTTACATTAATTTAGAAACATTTTAACACGGCAACTTTTCACCATATTTATTTTTGAGATTTATTATGTAAGGCAACTATTATATTATAACACAATATTACGACCAAATACCATGCTATTATAGCATAATTTATTCAAAAAATAGCATGAATTAATAAAAAATAAGTGATTTGGATAACGTATTTATAAGACATGATAGTCTTATATACACGTTTTTAAATATCATAAGACATTATATGTGTATGTAAAAATATAAGAAAATATCAACTATTTATAACGCTTTGTTGGAATTTTTTAGGGGTGACACCTTCATAATGTTTGAAGATCCTTATAAAATAATTTGTATCATCAAATCCTACTTCATAGCTGACATTTTTAACGTAATTGTTTTTATCGGTTAAAAATACTTTAGCAAGTTTGATTCTTTCCATTATGATAAATTCCATAGGGCTTACGCCAAGTTCTGTTTTAAAAAGCCGATACATGGAAGACGAGCTCATCCCTATTTTTTTTGCTACTAACTGTAAATTTAATTTATTGGGTAAGTTTGATTTGATAAATTCGATAGCGAGCATCAGTTGAGGGCTAATTTTTTTATTTCCATTGTTTACCATGCTATCGAGGCTTTGGAACTGGATGATTTTAACGATAAGTTCTTGAATCCCTAAGTCGGCTATAGCGTCTTTGAATATATCATCACTCTGACATGTCTGTATGATTTTACCGAGGATAGAGGCTATTTCGACGTTATTTTTAAAGAAAAAATTATCAAAATTAAGCTGCCAAAACATATCAATACCGGGTTGGGGATATTTTTCATTGAGGATATTGGTTACATCAGCCACTTTTTGGTAATCCAATGCAAGCGCAATACATTGTGTGGGATTGAGTTCTGATGCTTCCGGAAAATCAATACATGTTTTACAATTAGGTGCTGCTAAGGCGGATTCTCCGGGGACAAATTCTACCTTTTCACCCAAATCATTTTTTATCAGTTTTTTACCTCTGAGCATACTGGCTACAATCATATCGCTGAATTGAAGTTCTACATTTTCGGCTTTTTGGTGAGTTTCGAAAATATTCAATTCACAGGAATTGAGACAATAAATCTCACGATTTTCGACGAGAGTGTTAAGTTGTTCTTGCAACTTTAATCTCGGTAAATAAGGAATAAGAGCAACTTCTGACATGGTAGTAAAATTAATACGGTAAAATTAAATTATTTTTTTTAAACTTCCTACTACTTGTGAGTATTTTTAATAAATTCAATGCTATGATTGATGTTTTTTCATTGACTTAATAATATTTTCAATTGTTTTATATTGGATTTTAAAATGAATGTTGCAAATTTATCGACTTAGACACAAATTCAGCACTAAAGGTTTTAAAAAGCTGTAAGGTTCTGATAATGAATGGTGTATCGATGTGCGAATCGTTTTTTTTTGCGGAATGTTAAAAAGATGTGATCTGATATTTAACTTTTACATAATAGAAAACCTGAATTCGGTAGAACTCAGGTTTTCTATTTTAGATTGACATGATTAGTTTTCCTTTTACAGCTGTATGCTTTGGAATTATTGTAGTTAAAGCAATTAATAGGTTGTATGCGGATACTTTTCCAAGGCTTTTTCGAGACATTTTACTGCCATTTCGATTTCTTTCCGTTCTAAGACATACGCAAGTCTTGCTTCTTTTTTTCCCAATCCGGGTGTTGCATAAAATCCGCTAAGTGGGGCCATCATTACTGTATTTCCTTCATACTCAAAGGATTCTAAAAGCCACTGGCAAAAGTGTTCAGTATCTTCTACTGGAAACTCAGCGATACAATAAAAGGCACCTTTAGGCATAGGACATTTTACACCTTTTATACGATTAAGTCCCTCTACCAATGTGTTTCGTCTAGCAACATATTCATGGATTACCTGATCAAAATAAGACTGTGGTGTGCCGAGAGCTGCCTCAGCGGCTATCTGAGCATAGGTGGGTGGTGACAATCGTGCTTGACCAAATTTTAGAGCCGATTGAATGATTTCTTTGTTTTTTGAAATTAAGGCACCGATACGGGCACCACACATAGAATATCTCTTTGATACGGAGTCAACCAGGACGACATTTTGCTCAATTTCTTTTAAATTCATCACTGAAAATGGGTGAGCTCCATCATAGCAAAATTCACGGTAAACCTCATCTGCAAATAAGAATAAATCGTGCGACTTTACTATTTTACTCAATTGTTCAAGTTCCTCTTTTGAATATAGATATCCGGTTGGATTGCCGGGGTTACATATCAACACAGCCTTAGTGCGAGAGGTTATTTTCTTTTCGATTTCCGAAATGGGTGGTAAGGCAAAGCCATTTTCTATTGTTGAGGTGACAGGAATCACCTTTATTCCTGCCGCCACAGCAAACCCGTTGTAGTTTGCATAAAATGGTTCAGGAATAATGATTTCATCACCCGGATTTAGACATACAAAGAAGGCAAATAGAAGTGCTTCAGAACCACCGGTTGTTACAATTATTTCGTCAGCTGTAATATCAATATTATATTTGGCATAGTATTTGGTCAGGCCTTCGCGATAGGAGGCAAAGCCGGCAGAATGTGAATATTCCAACACATGAATATCTGTATTTTTAATAGCTTCACGGGCTATGAGCGGAGTTTCAATGTCCGGCTGTCCTATATTGAGATGTATAACATGTTTGCCTTGACTTCTCGCCTTTTCGGAATAAGGAACAAGTTTTCGGATAGGGGAAGGGGGCATTTGAAGCGCTTTGTCTGATAATAACGGCATATTTTTAATCTTTTTTTTCTATTTTATCAATGAGTGATTGCAGAAGATCCAATTGTTTAGCCTGACTTTCATACAGTACTTTGATCTGTTCTTCCAATAATAAGTCAACTTTTTGATGCAAAGCCCTTATCTGGAGTTCAGACTTTAAGTTGACCATATAATCATTTACATTTTGCTTTCGATCTTTCTCTTCTTGCCTGTTTTGGCTCATCATAATAATTGGAGCTTGCAACGCAGCAATACACGATAATACCAGATTCATTAATATAAATGGATATGGATCAAATCTTTCAGGCTTTGGCAGCGCAAAGTTAATAATAATCCAAGTAACCAATATAATTAAAAAGAAAATGATAAATGTCCAACTCCCCCCAAAACGGGCAATTTTGTCAGAAATCCGTTGACCCATATTGAGTATTTCTGAAGGTGGATGTGCTAAATTTTCCATTATCAGGTTTTCATCCTCTATGGAGTTTTTTACGATCTGACGCAACTTCTTTAATTGTACTACTTCGTCAGTAAGAATTTGTTCTGCTTCACTTGCCATCGTAATCTGATTTTAGTTGGTTAGTTTTTATTTGTTATTTCCGAATTCTGTAGTAAAGGTTTTGAAAAACCGTCTAATGCTGATTGCGAGTTGTAAATCGATTCCACATTTGTTTAATGCGGAATTTGGGATCAAATAACTTAAAAGATTTCGGTTCTTTTGAATCTTTTCATGATTTAATGCTTGTTCAAATGTGAAGATAAATAATATATTTTGATTCTAAATTACCTGAATACATTCACTTTCTTTGTATAAGACGCAGAAAACAAAATAGGAATTATATTTTTTTAAATCATTTGTGTAAAATCCAGTTCTTCCCCTCCATCACGGTCAAAAGC